>CBDUPD010000001.1:0-47193 GCA_965368985.1 uncultured Spongiibacteraceae bacterium
CCCCGCAGTCCAGGCACCTGCCAGGAGTACCTTTTTGCAATACTGACAAGTCTGTCGCTAAACACAGAAATAATTGCCACTGGCGGTATGTCATTGCAACCTTTATCAACTTATTGACAGTGGTGGTATCTGGTATTAAAACCATGTCACTTATCCCTCAACAGCTGAGTCTTAATCTGTGAGCCATAGCTTGAGCCAAAGTAATAAGTGATCACTGATATCCAAGCAGTACCCAGTGACCCCAGCATGACTTCAATAACGCCCTGTGTGCCTTGTTGAATGGGATAGAGCATCATCATGGCTAATACACCAAAGAAGCCGAATGTGAGCAACAAGGCCAGCACAGCGGGTATCTTGTCTTTGGTGACCATCTCACGCTGACGGGCACTGTCGCGGTCCATGGCAGCAATCTTCTGCTCATCTATCCCAAGTTCTGCCATCTTGGTTTTGTAGTCAGCATCCACTCGGCGTAATTCAACTAATTGCTCAGGTGTAGCGGAGGCTAATGCTTTTTCGATTTCAGCTTCACTGGCGTTTTCATTGCCCAGTAATACCTCACCAACTAATTTGCCAGCAGCCGCACCAAAGGGGCCACCAATCATCGTGCCAAGGAAAGGAGCAACAGTGCCGAGGATTTTCTTTAAATTCATGCCACCCATTCCTCATAGTGTTTGATGAATTCTTTTACCTTACCTTTACCCAGGTGGGTGTTGTAATGCTGCTTCCAGTAGTTGGCTAAGCCTATAATGTCATTGGCATCTGGTAGTGATTCTGGCACACGGTAATAAATCACGCGCGCAATCGCGGTGCTATAAGCAAGGTTGGTGATTAATTCACTTTCCTTGGCTTCCCAAGTGCAGCGATCGGATGTCAAATGGCTGATCGCATCGGATAGCTCATGTTGGTATTTGAGATAATTTTTCCAAACATCTTTGTGGGTGTTGGGCTCGATTTGATAAATACCCAATGCTGGGCCTTTCACTTGTGTTAAATAATGTCCTAATTGTGATTCTTGCGCTGTAGTGCCAAGTAATAGATTTTCAGCCGCTTCAGACCAAAGGTTAATAGCCTGTAGCGTCGGTCGGATCACATGCTGTCTTAGCTCACTGGCTTTGATGCCGCTCATGGCTGTAATTCCTTTAAAGTGATTCCAACACCTCAGTGGCGATGCTGTGTCGTTTTTAGGTATCTGAAACGAAAAAAGCCCGATCAGGGGTGCTGACCAGGCTTTTTTAGGACATAAAAAAACCGCTCTAGGCGGCCGTTTACAAAACTATCCAATAATAGAAGATTTATAGCAAAATCGTCCGGCAGATGCAAGCAAAAACGGAATAAAACTTACAATTATCATTTGACACTCAATCGTCCAGCCAACCATTGCTTACCCATATCGACATAAACTTTGAATTGAGTGCGAGAAACACCGACTTTCTTGGCTTTGTGTGGCAATGTGCCTCTGTCAAAGTATTGGGAACGTAGAGCTTGGGCTAATTTTGGCGTTTGGCGAGCGATTTCGGCTACCAACGCCTCGATTTCTTCAGCTTGAATATTTTCTGGCGGATAGACGGGGCCTGTCGTTTTGATCAGATAACCGCCGGTTTCCATGAGGCGGGCTTCTAAGCTCTTCTTGGGATAGCCCAGCCCAAAGTCGTTATGGCGCAGGTACCAATCTGCCCACTCCTCAAGACGACGTTCAATGTACTGCATTACATCATTTTGCATAGGCTACCTCCAGTGGGCTGATTTCAGCTTGGATTCGCCCTGGCTTTTCAACTTGGGCACGAACAATCCGCAAGTCATCTATTTGACTGTCATCGTGATAAACACCACCAGCCTGCATCGCATCGAGTATGGCTTTGTTGAGATTATCTAAATCACGTCGGCGATGATCAGGAGGGAAGGCCATTAGATGGACCTTAAGTGGGCCTTCCAAGGGGGATTTTATTTTTAGGCAGACTAGCTTTACGGCTTCACGATATTGTCTGCCTCGGTGGCTTACTAACACTTTGCCGTTGGTATAACGCCAGTAGTGATTGACTGAGGGTGGAAACGGCAGGTTAAGTGTTATCATTTTCACCTCGATATTCTGCAGGCAAGTGATGTTGAAGGTTGTGCTGTGTTGCCCATTGGTTTAAAACATCAGGCGGGACTTCGCTCCAGCTGCTAAAGTCCAGCTGATTTTTAAGTGCTTCCCACGCCCACCGGCTGATATAGTCAATGCGTTTTTTATCAAACCATTCCTTACCGCCTAGCGCTGATTCACCTTGTTGATGTTGCAAGGCATGATGTTGATGACACAGTGGTATGGCTGAATACTCAGGCTTAATGGCGACACCTGCACCATTGGCAACACGACGGACGTGTGCTGCTTCAGTCGGGTGGTGCTCATTGGGTGGTGATTGGCAGTAAGCACATGGTTGTTGTCTTAACCACGATAAAAATGCTTGGTCGCTATCAATCACTTGCCAAATGTTAGGCGTACGAAAAAATGCAGAAAGGCGAAGAGCCTTAGCTTGTTCGCCGTAAGGTGTTTTCGCTTTTTCACCAGCGATAAATTCTTGTTGCATTAGTGCTTGGGCAGCTTCTAAATCCAGCTGTACAACAGCGATTGGTGTTCCAGGCTCACCGAGTTGTCGCATCACACTTTCACGATATCGTGGCTCAAAATCAATTTTCAATCGCACAGTACCATCAACCAATGTCGTCAGTGTGCGTGATACTGCAGGTATTGCAGCGTTTTCTTCAGTCATGCGGTTTTCTCCGTTGTGATGGGTAATTGATTAATTAACTTGTGAATGGGTTGGCCCAGTTGCTGTATTTGCAAAGTTGTATTGCCACCAGACAACATCACTTGTTCTGCTTTTTGTGGATCGCCGATGAGTAGTGGTGGTTTGATAGGGTAACCATCTTTGCCATTGTCACGTTCAGTAATGCCGCGTAAATATTTTGGATGGCGCTGCGGTGGTTTATTAACAAAACCCATGTAGCGCTTTTGAAATTCATTGGCACGAAATGGCATCTCAGTTACAGTTACCGAACACAACTTTACCCAGCCCCCCATATCATCAAGTACGGCATGGATGAGTGGATCATCAAAAGCAATGCTCTGGTAACTTCCGATTCTCGATATGGCTTTTTCAACTTTGGCCCAGGCTTGCAATGCTTTGGTTTCACCACAGCCCTCGATGAAACGCACGACATCTGCGGGCTTTGGAAAAAACTGTCCGCAATCAGGATTGTTGATGTGTGATTGAAAAGCTTGTCGCACATCGCATAACTCAAAGCGTTTAAGTGACTGCCAGTAAATATCTGTTAGTGCCTCAGAGATTGCTTTGCCATACAGCTCTCCGATACCGGCAATCATGGCAGTGAATTTTGGAATATCACTCGGCAACATTAGCTTCTTCCTCGGCGATTTTTTTATTCATCCAACGCTCTAGGGTTTGTACGTTGGCTTGTGTTTTCCGATCAGCCTCACTGATAGGCCGTGGGGGCTGATGGTAGTTATGCATGAAGCGGTCGATTTGATCGCCATCGCGTAAGATCACATGCAGGCCGTCATAGCGTTGCCCACGATCGTTATCGCCGATGTTGTGTGGGGTATAACTGCAACCGGTGATGGCATGACAAAGCTGCTCAACGTTGTAACCAGACTTGAGCGCTTTGCGGATAATGGCTTTGCGTTTGTCATCGAGTTTGGCGTTAGGGTGATTCATCACTGTTTTCCAATGATCAAAAATCTGACTGGTGGCATTGGTATCGGTTGACGGTCGCGTCACCGACGCGTCAATACTTCCTTTCCCTATTCCATACTCCATATTCCCTTCCATATTCCCTTCCATATTCCATATTCCCCCCGGGCATGCCCGTGACGCTTCAGCCACGGGTGATTCACGCGTGGAGCACGCGTCGGTCACGGATGAGTCATCTGCTGTTACATCCTTGTTTTTAGGGATCTTTGTTGTTTCAAAAGGAGTGGATTCTTCAGGCGAAGGAATATCACTGGCCATTTCACGGTGATTAATTTGTTGATGACGAGACCAGGAAGGAATAGAGCCGTAAACCTCACCATTTTTTTCGTACTTCACGATAAAGCCACGCGTGACCAATGCGTCAAGCACGCATGAAATATCGATGTCATCATAGGGAAATACATCTAGTTTTAACCGCCGTGGTCGCCAACGAAATCTGCCGTCTCGATCACAGCAAGTAAATAATGCGATAAATGCCAACCGTAGCGGCAATTGGGATGCTATTTCTGCTTCAAATAAATCTTCATGTTTAAATAATTCAGGTTTTACCGTACGTATCCTGGCCATTCTTACTACCTCATTCAGTATTGCCAAATGCGCGCATTGCATTGGCTTGTTGAAACCATTGATGAGATTCATCCCATACTATTCGCCGACTCACTGGATTGACGATGCGCTCCTGCACACTGCCATTATCGTTTGCTGTCCAAATAATTAATTCCTTGGGCTGACGCTTGCCATGAAGAATAAATACCGTCCAGACTTTTGTTTTGATAAGTGATTCCAATGTAATTAGCTGGCCCTTGGGCACAGGCACACCAATGTGCTTGGTTTCATACAATAGAAATTGTCCGTGGCGCTCGACCACCGCATCAAAATCCATGGGCATAATGGCGGGGCCAAATGCACCTTTGAGCCAGTCCCAATCAAACAAGCCGTCAAACCCCGCAGGTTTGGCCCCATCAAATAATCGCTGGTTATTAATCATGTCGCTTACTCCTCTCCATTAAAAAATCGTGTTGCTGTTGGTGAGTCGATGTGGCAATCTTTGCTGCGAGTGATACTGAAATTGATTTCTTGTCCATTGCTGTTATTAGTGCAGGTATGCCTAGCTGGATAACCTTTTTAGCGCGCCGGTAAGCATCCCGATTAGTAAATCCTGCAAGCTTTGCTGAAATATCATCGGATTTGCCTTGAAGATGGGAGCATTTGCGCCTACCTTTTCGGTTACCAAGCCGGTTTTCGTGGTTGATTGCGACAAAAACTCGGTCACTAATTGTGATAAGCTCATTGAGTTCAGTAATCAGCCGCACACCTAGCAGCAGCGCTTCAGTGTCTACAACAATGGCGGTGATAGTTGCATGGCCTAATGCTTTGTGCGCTTCAAGCCTTAAGTGACCAGTAATTAAGCTGAGATCAGCACCTACAATGATTGGTTTTGCTAACTCATGTTTATCTTGGGATAGGGGAATTTGCTCCCGCTTTATGTTAGTTACCGCAATGTTACGGATCGGAATATTGATGGCTTTGGTGCCATCATTGTCGCGCAATCGCCGCATTACTTTGTTTGCCGCCACTTCATCAGGGGCTAATCTTTCAGTACTCACACCTGTTATTTCCTCGGTTAAAATTGCATATTGATAAGGAATCGCGTCATCACGATTCAGCCAGTTATTCACTTGTGATCGCTTAGCACCAATTCTCTTCGCTAACCCAGCGACACTGCTGCAGAAGCGAATCGCCTCTAGTAGCGCTCGTCTTTTTGTTTCGTATTTGTCCACAAACATCCCTTTGCCCTCGTAAATTCCATAACGCTTAATGCGATTCCATTTGGAAACCTCCGTTTTCGTGGGTCATGGCAAGTTCTGCCACCCATCAATATTTTACTGAGGGCGATTGGCACATATGTGTCACTTTTCCTCGGTACAGTAAGGGCTGAATCAACAGACCTTAGGAGTAAAAATATGGTGATGATTGACCAGATAACCGCGAAGGAGCGCTTGGCTTCGTTGCAGATTAAGCGTGGAGGTTGGCGAAAATGGTTTGGTTTTTTGATCCCAAAACATCGAATCAAGGGGGTGGAAAATGAGCGCAAAATTTAAGCAAATGGTGCGTGATTTGGTGGCTGACGGTATTTCACAAGTAGATGAACTCCGTGATAGCGATAAGCGACGCTTAACGGCCATATATCTCAAAGAAGCCGAGAAAATTGAACAATGGGAATTTATAACTGAGCCACCGGCTTGTGAAAAATTGCCGGGGTTTTTAATTGATTTATTGGAGGGTCGTCGTAACGGGACATTAGGGTTTTATTCGCCTGAAATAACGCTTGCCATCACTATGGCAACGGCAGCGATTAATTGGTGTATGGACAATATCGAGGAAGAGATCGAAGAAGCCGTTGCTGAACAAAAAGCTGAGCAACGATTTGATCATCGCAAGGGTTACAGCAATTACAAAGAGGATTTAGATTATGGCTACTGATGCAGGACTAAAGAACTTAGCCACAAAAATGATCCATATCATGAGCGATGTGGAATACATCCAGAAAACAGGCTTTAACCAATTTCATAAATATAAATATGCAACCGAAGCTGATGTCGCGGCAGCGTTTGCTAAGGCTATGCAGCAGCATAATGTTTTTATGTTTTCATCGGTTGTAGAGCGACATTGCCAGTCCTATCAGACGCGTGGAAATAAAGAATCCTTTTTAATTACTGTGAAGCTACAAGTGACTTTTGTTGATGCAGATAGTGGAGAAAGTTTTACGGGTATTTTTTTCGGTGATGGCTCAGATCCAGATGACAAAGGAATTTACAAAGCCATCACTGGCGCACAGAAGTATGCATTGATGAAAACATTTTTGGCCGAAACGGGTGATGATCCTGAGCGTGATGAAGCTTCACCCCCACAGCAAAAGACAAACATTGATAAATCCAAATTAATTACTTCATTAGAGTCGAAGGCTCGTCAAGGTACAGAAGTATTTCGCGCCGAATGGCGCACGTTAACCGCAGAGCAACGTGATGTGGTGCGCGATAAAACCGGTGTTTTTCAACAGCTTGCTAGTCAAGCTGATCAATCATTATCACAGGAGGATATTCCACAATGAATTTAAGTTTATATAAAGTTGCAGATGAATACTTGCAGGTGTGTGAAGCACTGCTCGATCAAAAGGATGAGTTGCCCGCTGAAGTTATCGCCAATACGATTGAAGCATTAGCCGGTGACGTTGAGAAAAAATCAATTAACGTCGCAGCCTATTACAAAAATCTGCAAAAGGAAGTGGCGGCAATGAAAGAGTATGAAAAAGAAATGCGTGAACGTCGCCGTCGTATTGAAAATCATGCTGAGCGATTACGTGAATATTTAAAGTCAAATATGCATCGTTGCGGGATTCAAAAAATTAAAGGCACTGAATTCACTATTAGTATTCGCAAATCACCAGACTCGGTTGTAATAGATGATGCGTATAGCTTGCCGCAAGATTATATCGATCACATCGATATCCACCCTGACAAAGCAAAAATTAAATCAGCCATTCAAGGCGGTGAAAAAGTGGTGGGCGCACATTTGGAAACGGGCAGCAGTTTAATTATTCGGTAGGAGATAAGTGATGAGTAATGGCGTTAATAAAGTAATTTTGGTTGGCAATTTAGGTGCTGATCCTGAAGTGCGTTATTTCCCAAACGGTGGTGCCACTACCAAGCTCCGTGTCGCCACCAGTGAATCGTGGAAGGACAAGGAAACCGGGCAAAAACAAGAGCGCACTGAGTGGCATCAAGTTTGTTTCTTTAATCGATTGGCTGAAATTGCTGGGGAGTATTTGCAAAAAGGCAGCAAGGTCTATGTCGAAGGAAGTTTACGAACACGTAAGTGGGCGGATAAGAATGGCAATGACCACTACACCACGGAAGTTATTGGCAAACAAATGCAAATTCTTGATAGCCATAAAGCATCAACTGATGGTGATGCTATGGCAAACGAAGATATTCCATTTTAAGGACGGAGGAGCAAATCATGTTGGTATTACAACGATATCCAGGGCAATCAATTTGGGTTGGCGACAATATTCAAATCACCATTTTAGGCAATTCCAATGGTGTTACACGGGTTGGGATTGAAGCCCCCAGGGAAGTCAGAATTACCCGCGACGAGATTAAAGACACGGAGCCACGCCATGAGCAGCGTTCAGTTATTACCCAGACTCATTCGGCTTAGGGATGCTCCAGCCTATTTGGGCATGGATCGGCATCGCTTTAATGGCGAGGTACGGCCCAATTTGACCGAAATTCCGGTCGGATTGCAGGGAATTGCCTTCGATAGACTTGATTTAGACGCCTGGGTAGACGATTATAAGCATCGTAGTGGTCGTCCCGCGGCATCCAACCGTAGGAGTTTGGAAATATGGGACGAAAACGAACGCCGGGGCTCTACAAGCGTGGGGATTCCTGGCACATTGACAAGAAAGTCTTCGGACGCCGACTTTGCGAAAGCACTGGCGCTAACGAACTCGAAGAAGCCGAGAAGTACTTAGCGAGGCGTCTTGAAGAAGTGAGACAGGCTGCCGTCTATGGCGTGCGGCCTAAGCGGACTTTCAAGGAAGCGGCCACTAAATTTCTGATGGAAAATCAGCATAAGCGTAGCCTACGCTCAGACGCAGGTAGGCTCAAAGTGCTGGTGGAATATATCGGGAATATGTCGCTAGAGTCCATCCATATGGGATCACTGCAACCCTTTGTTGAGGGTAGGCGGCAAGATAAGGTTAAGACGCGGACGATTAATCACGGATTACAAGTCGTGCGTCGGATTTTGAATCTTGCAGCCAGTGAGTGGATGGATGAATACGGATTAACTTGGTTGGCAAACGCGCCCAAGATCAAGCTCTTACCAGAGCATGATTTGCGCAAGCCCTATCCGCTGAATTGGGATGAGCAACACAAGCTCTTTAATGAGTTGCCGACACATTTGGAAAAAATGGCATTGTTTGCCGTGAATACTGGGTGTCGGGACCAAGAGGTTTGTCAGTTACGCTGGGATTGGGAAATTAAAATCCCAGAGTTAACATGCCTCATGGTGTTTATTATTCCAAGTGAGTTAGTTAAAAATGGAGAAGAGCGCTTAGTTGTTTGTAATGGTACAGCGCGTTCTGTTATCGATGGTGAACGTGGTAAACATCCCACACATGTGTTCAGTTTTCGAGGCAGACCGTTAGCCCGGATGTTATCAACGGGTTGGCGGCAGGCTAGAGCTAAAGCTGGTTTAGATCATGTCCGAGTACATGATTTGAAGCATACATTTGGCCGAAGGCTACGTGCAGTGGGTGTGAGTTTTGAGGATCGGCAAGATCTTTTGGGTCACCGATCAGGACGGATCACCACGCATTACTCATCGGCTGAGTTGCAGAATCTCTATGAGGCGGCCAATAAAGTTTGTGAAAAGCAACAAAGTGGGGTGGTACTTACCTTGTTGCGTAATCCAAACTGCAGGCCAGTAACTGACATTAAGCAAGGTGCGCAACTGGTTGCGCTTTAGCCTTGCGGGAGCTAGGTCCCGCAAAAGTCCCGCAAGGGGTTTTACGGGATTCGGGATATCAAGTGTAAGTCCTTGATTTAATTGGTGGGCCCACCAGGATTCGAACCTGGGACCAAAGGATTATGAGCCCGCAACGTGAATCATAACCACTTGATTTAATTAAACTTTATGCCGCGGGAAACCACTACAATTGGCGTATAATGTCTAACGATGTCGTACCCAAATACGCAAATCTCCCGCAAGCACCAGTGAGCATTCTAAGCTACTTTTGGGGTGAAGAACAACTACAACTATTAGCTAAGCGAAGAGCCATTATTATATAGTCAGTCCTAACGAATATCATCTATATAACTAGTGATGATGTTGTCTATTGCCCTGCCAGATTGGCTTAAGTACCTGTCAAATTTATTCATATTCTTTACCCATTTAGCCGCGTCTGTCGGACGTGATAGTCCCTAGTCCTTTTGTTTAATGAGACTAATTATTCATCTATGGAGCCTATTATAAATCCATAAAAATTCTTGACTTACATGCTGACTTTTGCCAGTGGAAATTCGTTATTCGTAGGGATACAATGATATTTGGACTTTAGGATGAACTTATGGGAGCTTTAAAATGAAAAAGCGTGAGGAATTGGAGGGGTTGCGGCACAGGCGTGTTACTTCTGTTGGGGCTAATATTGAAGATGAAGAAATTTTAACCGATGAAGAATCTTCCGAAGAGGAAGACGCTCACGGTCCATGCGAACGAATTAGCAGATGGATGCAGGATAGTTGCTATCAAATGATGGCGTATACATTTTGGGATAGTACGGTTAGTGGTTTTAAGCCAGGACGTGTTAGAGCCTTTGCTTTATTGGATATACAGGATGATGACAGATTGTTGTTGGTGGGAGAAGGAAGTGGCTTAGATTTCGAATGCCTACCAAGAAATGTTGACAAGAAAGCATTAAGAGCATTTGATTTTTCTTCTGAGATGGTACGTCAAAGTAAGGTAAAGGCTAGAAAATATGGTATTCCTGAAGAAAATTGTTTTGAGGGTGATGCTCAGAAGTTGCCTTTTACTAATGAAAAATTCGATAAAATTTATTTCCCGCTTTCTCTAGCTTCTATACCGAATCCAAAGTTGGCGCTTAGGGAAGCAGAAAGAGTGTTGGCACCCGGTGGTAAAATAGTTGTTTTTGAAAAACTAATGGATGAAGGTGCTAATGTTACTTGGGGGCGACAGTGTTTGAATGTTGTAACAAGCAGTATCTTTGCTGATATTAATAGAAACTTACCTGGTATGTTTGGCAAACATTCTCCTCTAAAAATCACCCATTATGAGTCTTTGGAAAATAAGCTAGATGGGTATTTTGCTGGTTATGTGGGGGGGCATTATCGCTTGGCGGTGGTTGTAAGAGCCGCAGATTATGCCGAACAGCCCGCAGTAAAGGCTGTGATTATGCATAACTAAATATTTATTCTACAGGAACACCAAAAAAGATTACTAATAGCATTAATATTAATAATGAACTGAATAAACTTATTTTGGTAAGTTTATTGATGGCCTCTTCAGTTTTACTTGATAAAATTATGGCAATTAAACATTGGATGGCATAATAAATCGCAAATGCTTTAGACGCTAATGTAATTATTTGATATATATTGGTTGCCCAAGTTAAAATGATTGCAACAAGACAAACGCCTACAATTCCCTTTTTAATTGTTACCCTATTATTTGTTGCTTCTGAAACTAAACCTGCACTCCCTAGGGTATCAGCTATTGCAGCACTAAACTGACTCATCATTGCGGCTATGATAAGGAAGAAAGGAAGTATGGGGGCAACCATACGACACAGTTCAATTGCGGCTACTTCAGTCACGCTATGAATATTATTAAACAACACCATCGCAGAACTCACAAATAAAATATAAATCGTGCCTGAAATGATTTGAGCATAACGCATGGTTTTAATACGCATATCAGCTGAATATACTTGACCAAGGTAACGAGATGTCTCAAATCCTTGAACGATAATTAATATGCCTAAGAGTCTTTGAAAAGATTCCTGAATAGAATAATGAGCATGTGTTGCCAAGTGCCATTGATCATTCAACCAAAGATCAGTGTTAAAAACGAAGTGGCCAAGGATCATTGAAAATATAATGATTAATTTTACATTCACAGAATATTCTTCAAAGACTTCAAGCATATTTAAGCCACGCAGCCAACCCACAATGCCTATAAAACCTAAGATAGAAGTAGTAATGATATTTTCTAGCAAAGGATCACTAAAGCCAAGCCCACGGAGTAAAAATGCACTCAGTAACTTTAAATAAAATGCAACAGAAATAATATAGGCGCCACCAAGTACAGGTCGTGATATGGTCTCTAATTTCGTAACAACAAAAGCACCACTCTGTTTTTCCAGCAAGGGCTCTAAATGTAGGATGTTAAATCGTATAGCGCTGCCAAGAAAAAAAGCGATCACCGTAATTAAACTTATAACTGCAAATGCCCATTTTCCTGTGGTAAGGATAAGCAAAGGCGCGGATACTAAAAATCCACTGCCAATAATTGAGGCGAGCGGAGTAACAGTTGCCTGCCAAATTTGAGAAGAACGCATTTTTTTGGAAAAAAACACCAATGAAAGTGAGGCGATCGCTATAATTATAAGGCCGTTTTCATATCCAGCTGCCACACCAATATCCTTTATTCAACGATTAATTTTCCGCGATACATGCCCATCTGACAGGTAAACTCAAATTCACCCTGTTCTTCATTACTCAAAGTTAGTGTTATTGCTTGGTCAATTGGTAACTCTTGACTGATATTGAGTTTGTCAAAAATCACCCATTCAGCGCAAGGGCTGGGATCTTTGCGTAGAAATTTAAGATGAGCAGGTTTGTTGTGTTTAGCGCGAATTATATTTGGACTATAGGTACCACCATCGACAATGATGTCAATGATGCTACTTTCAGCGTATGAAATCGCTTTTGATTTAAAAAGCCAAAACCAGTATATGATTCCTGTAATAAATAGTATGCCAATAACATTCACCACGATAAAACTCATATTAGGACTCCTTTACTCGTAGCCAGCGTAATCGATTAGCATTGCTGACAACCGTTAACGACGACATTGCCATTGCTGCCCCAGCTATCATTGGATTAAGTAATAGCCCTATAAATGGATATAAAATACCAGCAGCTACGGGGATCCCTAACCCATTATAAATAAATGCACCGAACAAATTTTGCTTAATATTATTTAATGTAGCTTTGGAGATCGCTATTGCATCGACAACCCCTTGTAACGATCCACGCATCAAAGTGATATCGGCACTTTCAATCGCGACATCCGTCCCTGTTCCAATGGCAAAGCCAACGTTAGCTTTCGCTAATGCAGGTGCGTCGTTGATTCCATCACCCACCATGCCAACAACTTCTCCATTTCTCTGCAATTCTGCAATTTTTTCAGACTTATCTTGAGGTAACACTTCAGCAAAAAAATGATCAATCCCTGCTTGTTTTGCAATAGCTTGTGCTGTCAGTTGATTATCACCCGTGATCATAACGACCTTTAAGCCAAGCTGTTGCATAGAAGAAATTGCAGCTTGTGAATCCGTTTTGATTGGATCAGCTACAGAAACAATACCTGCAATTTGTCCATCAGTAGCAAGATACATTGGAGTTTGCCCTTTTGAAGCTAACTGATCAGCAATTTTAGGTAATTGGAGTAAGTCAATGTCATTATCTTCCATGAGCTTTCGATTACCAAATAACATAGATTTTCCAGATAATTGGGCGCGGATACCGTGGCCTGCTACGGCTTCGAATGTTTCATGTGACAGTAACGATAAATTTTTATCAGCCGCCGCTTTTACAATGGCTGCTGCTAGTGGATGTTCTGATCCTTTTTCAATGCTTGCCGCCCATTGAAGTAATGTTGTTTCATCCCATCCATTCACTGGATGCAATGCAGTAACACTCGGTTGTCCTTCTGTAATTGTGCCCGTTTTATCTAAGACAACCGTTGTTAAATTTCCTGACTCTTGCAATGCATCCCCGTTACGGATTAATATCCCTGATTCTGCAGCCTTGCCTACACCAACCATGACAGATATAGGAGAAGCCAATCCTAAAGCACAAGGACACGCTATAATGAGCACTGTCATTGCCGAAACTAACATGTAAGCAATTTTTGGATCTGGGCCTAAATCAAACCATACAAGTGCAGCGATCACAGCAATAATCAATACTGAGGGTACAAAAAAAGCAGAGATTAAGTCAGCTAAACGTGCTATCGGGGGCTTAGAATTTTGGGCTTGTTTTACTAAGCTAACAATTTGTGCCAGTGCGGTATCTTTGCCAATTCGAGTTGCCTTAAAAATAAAGCTACCCGTTTTATTAAGTGTGCCGCCAACGACCTCATCACCAACATTTTTTTCAACGGGCAGCGGCTCGCCAGTTAACATTGATTCGTCAACAGCAGAATGCCCTTCAGTGATAAGACCATCGATAGGAATTTTTTCACCAGGTCTGACACGTATAACATCTTCCACGGCAACTTGTTCAATAGGTATATCTAGTTCTTTTTCATCTCGAATGATTCTTGCAGTTTTAGGTTGCAAGCCAATAAGTCGTTTGATGGCTTCAGAGGTTTTTCCTCGAGCACGCATTTCTAATGCTGCGCCTAAATTCACTAAAGCAATAATAATTGCTGATGCTTCAAAGTAAGCATGTTGAGCAAGGCTGGGTACACTATTGGGAAATAACACGACAATCATGGAAAATAGCCAGGCCGCCCCCGTTCCCAAACCTATAAGTGTATCCATTGTTGCTGTATGAGCCCAAAAAGATCGCCAAGCACCACGATAGAAATGACCACCTGAATAAAACATGACGGCTAATGTTGCTAGCCCAATGAAAATCCAAGCAATCTGTCCTGTTGTCGTGGATAAATTAGGGAGGCTATTAGCAAGGCCAAATAAGAATAAAGGAATGCCCAGTATTCCTGCAACAAAAGTTTTTAATAGTAAACGGCGGTAATGTTGTAATTCCTGATTTTCTTCATTTGTATTGTTTAGTAGTGAAGCTTGATAGCCTATGTCGCTGATTGTGGCAATAAGTGCCTCATGCTGAGCCCTACCTTTCACAGTAGCTGTTTGATCGGCAAAATTAACAGTTGCGTCTATTACTCCCGCAACTTTTTTTAGCGCTTGCTCAATTGTGCGTACGCAGCTAGCACAGCTCATACCCATAATGCGTAGATGCACTACTTGTTCTTTATTGTGGTGAATATTTTGTTTGGCTTCTTTCATGACTGCTTACCCTTTTTATTAGCTTCACTATACAAAGTTTCTAAGATAGGACATTGACTAAGCGGGACTTTGCCATCACATGAATTAGCCAAACACTCAAGTGCTTCAGCAATTTCTTCAAGGATTTTTATTTTTTTTCGCACAGCGCGTGACTTTTCAAGTACGCATTGTTTTATATTTTTGCTGGACGCTTTAGCGTTCTCTTGAATATTAAGCAATTCAAGGATCTCTTTTAAGCTGAATCCAGCTTCTTTAGCGTTGGTTATAAAGCGTACACGTTTTAAAGTTTCTTTAGTATAAAGTCGATAGCCATGTTCACTACGAGCAGGCTTTGGCAGCAGCCCTGAACGTTCATAATGGCGTATAGCAACAGCGCTAACCCCAGCCTGCTTAGCTAATTGGCCTACTGTCAGCTTATTCATGGCATTCTCCACAAAATCGTCTACAATGTTATTATATACCTTTACCTTAACATAAAGGTATATGCTATAATACCAATTATAGCTGGTTATTGCCAAAATGGTGAGAATATGATGATGAAAACACAATTAGCCAAATGTGGGCTACTAATAAGCGTTATTTTGTTACCTTACCAAGGTGCATCCGCCCATACCTTAACCTTGAAAAAGGTAGAGCAAGTTGCACTGAATACTGCTCCAGAGATATCGCAGTTGCGCAATAAAGAGGAAGCTTTGCGTGAAGCAGCAGTTGCTGCAGGTCAATTGCCTGATCCTAAATTGCAGGCAGGAATCATTAATGTTCCCACGGACACTTTCAACCTAACCCAAGAAAATATGACCCAAATTAAAGTTGGTATTGCACAAACTTTCCCTAAAGGTCATTCTTTGTCCATTAAGTCAGAGCAGAAACAGTTACTTGCTCAAGCAGAACAATTCAAGGGGTTAAATACAAAAGCTGAGATTTTGCGTACAGTGCGTAATGAGTGGCTCAATTTGTATTACTGGATCCAGGCTAAGAAAATTATTGAGGAAAATCGAGTCATTTTTCAGCATCTTGTTAAAGTCACTGAGTCAATGTTAGGCGCTGGAAAAAGTAATCAACATGATGTTTTACGCGCACAATTAGAATTATCTCAGATTGAAAACCGACAAATTCAAATTACTGAGCAGATCGATACTGCACGTGCACGATTGGCACGCTGGGTTGGAAAAGCAATGGCGCGTGAAGCGAAGCCTAACCGCTTACCTCATTGGCCAAAGCCGCCGAGTCAACAGATATTAGAGCATCAAATTAATCAACATCCTCATTTGAGGACCGACGCTACTCTAGTTGCAGCAAGCCATCAAGGTGTTCAGCTAGCTAAGCAGCAGTACAAGCCTGCTTGGACAGTAGGGCTGAATTATAGCTTTCGCCAAGGTAACAACCCCATGATGGGGGGTAGGCGTGCCGATTTTATTGGTGCTCAAGTTAGTGTGGATTTACCCATCTTCACAGCCAAGCGACAAGACAAAGAGCTGGCAGCAAGTTTAGCTGAGCTTAATGCAACACGGGATTCCGAACTTTCAGATTACCGCAAAATGGTCAGTGAACTCTCTCAATTTTGGGTTGTGTGGCAAAAACTAACCAAGCAAGCTGCGCTTTATCAAAAGCGGTTGAATCCTGAAGCGAAACAGTACGCTGAGGCAACATTAACGGCTTATCAAAATGATCAGTCAGATTTTCCAACAGTAGCACGAGCGCATGTTACCGAATTAAATACACAGTTGGATGGATTAAAAATCGAAGTGGAGCGTGACAAAGCTAGAGTTGCCTTATTGTACTTAGAAGGGGATGACAAATGAAAAAATATGTAATAGGTATTGTCGTAGTCATCGGAATATTTTTATCGGGTATGCTGGTACAGTATGTGGGGATGAATTCAACTGATTCAGTTAACGACCAAAAAATAAAAAATGCAACTTCGAAAAAACCGCTTTATTGGGTTGCGCCAATGGATCCTACTTATCGTCGGGATAAACCAGGGAAATCTCCAATGGGTATGGATTTGGTCCCTGTTTATGCTGAAACTGATAGTGAGGGGGCTGTAAAAATCTCTCCAACCGTAGAACAAAATCTGGGTGTTCGGACTGAAAAGGTTACTCGACAGACCTTGTCAAGGCAGATTGATACCGTAGGTTATGTGATGGTCGATGAAAATAGAATTGAACATGTTCATACCTATACAGATGGGTGGGTCAAACGTTTGTTGGTGAAAACAACTGGGGAGCATGTTAATAAAGGTCAGTTATTATTTGAGTTATATGCACCGATACTCATCAATGCGCAAGAAGAATATTTGCTTGCAATGAGAAGTGGGAATAAAGCATTAACCAATGCTTCTCACAAAAAACTCTTGGCATTAGGCGTTGCAGAAAGCCAAATACAAGAGTTAAAGAAAACAAAGAAATCAATGCAGCTTGTGAAATTTTTCGCAGGACAAGCAGGTATTGTATCCGAATTAAAAATTAGAGAAGGTATGTTCGTCAAGCCAGAAAAAGACCTTATCACGTTAGAAGACCTATCTCATATATGGGTTATTGGTGAAGTCTTTGAGAGACAATCTGGATGGGTTAAAGAAGGCCAACCTGCTGAAGCGAGTTTACCGTATCTTCCAGGTAAAAAATGGGTTGGGGTAGTTGACTATGTCTACCCCAGACTTGATCCCACCACGCATACGCTAAAAATTAGACTCCGCTTTGACAATCCAAAAGAAGTATTAAAACCTAATATGTATGCTGACATTACTATTTTTGCTGTACCTGAGAAAGATGTACTTGCTATACCGCGTGAAGCAGTTATTTACACCGGAAAAGGCGCACGGGTGATAGTAAGTTTAGGCGATGGGCGCTATGTCGCAAAACCAATCAAGCTAGGCATCGAGTCAGGCAATAAGATTGTTGTACTCTCAGGATTAAAAGAGGATGAGAAAATTGTTACATCATCACAATTTTTAATTGATTCCGAATCAAGTTTGAAAGCAAGTTTTGGTCGAATTAATTCAGAGAATACAAAACCAAAAGACCAACATCAGCATCATTGAATGAGGAGTTTGTATGATTAATTGGATAATCAAATGGTCGATAAAAAATCGTTTCTTAGTACTTGTGGCAACTTTCTTTCTGATTGCCGCTGGGTTTTATGCGCTTAAAAACACACCTATTGATGCCATTCCTGATTTATCTGATGTACAGGTTATTGTAAAAACACCTTTTCCAGGCCAAGCACCACAAGTTGTTGAAGATCAAGTGACCTACCCCATGGCTACGGCCATGCTAGCTGTACCAGGTGCGGTGACTGTGCGCGCGTATTCCTTTTTTGGCGATTCCTATGTTTATGTGATTTTTAAAGATGGCACCGATCCTTATTGGGCACGATCTCGTGTGCTTGAATATCTCAACCAAGTTTCCAGTAAACTACCACCTAATGCACGTCCTGAGTTAGGCCCAGATGCTACAGGTGTTGGCTGGGTATATGAATATGCGCTGGTCGACAAGACGGGAAAGCATGATTTATCTCAACTACGTAGTATTCAGGACTGGTTTTTGAAATATGAATTGCAAACAGTGCCAGGCGTGTCGGAAGTTGCAACCATGGGTGGTATGGTACGTCAATATCAAATTACGTTAGAGCCAAATCGCTTACGTGCCTATGGACTGTCTCTTGCAAAAGTGAAAAAAGCCATACAGCGCGCGAATCAAGAAGTAGGAGGCTCGGTTGTTGAATTAGGTGAAGCTGAGTATATGGTACGTACCAACGGGTACTTGCAAAAAATCAAAGATATTGAAGCGATACCACTTGGAGTTAATAAAAATGGCACCCCTATCTTATTAACTGATATTGCTAAAGTTAGCTTAGGCCCTCAGATGCGTCGTGGAATAGCCGAACTTGATGGCAAAGGCGAGGTGGTCGGTGGGATCATCGTTATGCGACAAGGAGAAAATGCGCTTAAAACTATTGATGCTGTTAAAGCGAAACTTGCACAGTTACAAAAAAGTTTGCCTGCTGGTGTGAAAGTTGTTGAAACTTATAATCGCTCAAGCTTGATTCAGCGTGCTATTGATAACTTGAAATCAAAATTATTTGAAGAATTTATTGTTGTCGCTTTAGTTTGCTTATTGTTCCTTTTTCATTTTCGTTCTTCTCTCATCATTATTATCAGTCTCCCAATAGGTATTCTATCCGCATTTATTATTATGTATTGGCAAGGGATCAATGCCAACATAATGTCACTTGGCGGCATTGCGATTGCTATCGGTGCTATGGTTGATGGCGCGATTGTTATGATCGAAAATGTTCACAAACATATGGAAAAAACTGAGTTGACGGATGAAAACCGTTGGCAAGTTATTCAAAAAGCAACCCTTGAAGTAGGTCCGCCGCTGTTTTTTTCGCTGCTAATTATTACGTTAAGTTTTTTACCTGTATTTGCTTTACAAGCACAGGAAGGTCGTTTATTTGCGCCTCTAGCATTCACCAAAACCTATGCAATGGCAGCAGCAGCAGGGTTGTCTATTACGTTAGTGCCCGTACTAATGGGTTATTTTATACGTGGAAAAATCGTTCCTGAGCATAAAAATCCAATCAACCGATTTCTAATTGCCGTCTACAAACCCTTTATTCATATGGTGTTAAAAGCACCAAAAGCTATTTTAGCAGCCACGTTAGTGATAGTGCTAGTGAGCTATTGGCCTTTGTCTCACTTAGGGTCAGAATTTATGCCAGACTTGGACGAAGGTGATTGGATGTACATGCCAACAACGTTGCCTGGCGTGTCTATTGGTAAGGCGCGACAAATTTTACAACAAACAGATAAATTAATTAAAACGTTTCCAGAAGTTAAAAGTGTCTTTGGTAAGATTGGACGTGCTGAAACAGCAACTGATCCTGCGCCGTTAACAATGATTGAAACAGTGATCCAGTTGAAACCCCGCGATGAGTGGCGCAAAGGAATGACTCCAGCTAAATTGAAACAGGAAATGAATCAACGTGTTAAAATTCCAGGTGTTACTAATGCATGGGTAATGCCGATTAAAACGCGAATTGATATGTTGGCGACAGGGATCAAAACCCCGGTGGGCATTAAAATATCAGGTCCAAATTTAAAAGAAATTCAGAAGATTGGAGAACAGTTAGAGCCAGTATTGAAGAGAATCCCAGGAACAGCTTCTGTATATAGTGAACGTGTGGCTGGTGGTCGTTACATTAACGTACATATTGATAGGCACAAAGCAGCGCGTTTTGCTTTGAATATTGCCGATATTCAAGAAGTTGTTAGTACTGCTATTGGTGGCATGAATGTAACTCAAACTATTGAGGGCTTAGAGCGATACCCTGTTAATTTACGTTATCCGCAAACTTATCGAGATTCGGTGAGCAAATTAAAATTATTACCGATTGTAACTCCAAGCGGTGCTCATATTCCTTTAGCGGACGTAGCTCATGTTACGATTGTCGATGGTCCACCAGCAATTAAAAGCGAAAATGCACGATTAACAGGCTGGGTATTAGTCGATATCAATAATCGTGATCTTGGATCCTATGTTAAAGAAGCACAACAAATTGTTAATGAACAGATTAAATTACCGCCTGGTTATGCTCTTTCATGGTCGGGGCAGTATGAGTACATGGAGCGAGCTAAACAACGGTTAATGACCGTTGTTCCTGTTACGCTAGCGATTATCATGTTGTTACTATATCTTAACTTTAGGCGTTTTTTAGAAGTGGCAGTAATTATGGGAACATTACCGTTAGCTTTAATTGGCGGGGTTTGGTTACTGTATGCTTTAAACTACAATCTTTCCGTCGCTGTTGGTGTTGGCTTTATTGCTTTAGCTGGTGTTGCTGTTGAAATCGGGGTGCTTATGTTAGTTTATCTTAATCAGGCACTTGCTCACCGCAAAGAAGCGGCTGATGCAGAAAATCGTAATCTAACAAAAAATGATATTAAGGAAGCTATTATTGGTGGTGCACTGCTGCGTGTGCGCCCTATTATGATGACTGTCTCTGCGATTATTGCAGGCTTACTACCCATCATGCTGGGATCAGGAACAGGATCGGAGGTTATGAGACGAATTGCAGCGCCTATGGTTGGGGGCATGTTAAGTGCAACATTGCTCACATTAGTGGTGATACCTGCTGTATTTTTAGTGTGGAAAAGCGCTCGATTAAAAGGAGAAAGCAATGATTGAAATTATTCCAAATTGGCATCCGTTATTTGTTCACTTTACAGTGGCACTAGTCACTATGTCAGGTGTATTTTTTATTGGAGCTAAGTTACTTTCCAATAGAAAATTTGGTGATGAAATGCTTATCGCAGCACGCTGGTTTCTTTGGACAGGGGGGTTATTTACTATAGCAACGGTGATAGCAGGATTTTTTGCATACTATTCCGTTGCGCACGATACTCCTTCACATATTGCAATGACAGCACATCGTAATTGGGCGCTGGTTACATTGGTTGGTATTTTATTTTGTGTTGGATGGTCAATTGTTCAATACAAGAAAAAAATACAACCAACAATATCTTTTATATTAGCGATGCTGATTGTTCTACTTCTACTTTCGTCTACAGCGTGGCGTGGCGGGGAACTAGTTTACCGTTATGGTATAGGAGTGATGTCACTTCCACAAAGCTCAGGAGTTGGGCACCAACATGAACACGGTGGAAATACTGAGGAAAACGGTCATCATTTAAAAAAGAAAACTTCGAATGCAAGTGAGCAACACGGTAATCATAAACACTAAACTAATAAAATTAGTTTTTAATGTGATGGTAATTTAGAGGCACCTGACTTTTTCCAGGTGCTAATATCTCGTAGCATTTAATGCTTTGTTATTTTTTTACGGTAAAAGCTTTTATAGGGTTAATGACATGCTGAGTTCACTTAATAGTTTGCCATTATGTACGTTTGAGCTCCTATCGAATTGTGTCAACTATCTTCCCCAGCTTTTTTTGCAAAAAACAATCGATATAATACCGGCAACAGGAAGAGTGTTAATAAGGTTGATGAAAACAAGCCACCAACAACAACAGTCGCTAGTGGTCGCTGAACTTCTGAGCCAATACCACGAGCTAATAGCATAGGAATTAAACCTAATGCTGCAATAGATGCAGTCATCAGCACGGGGCGTAATCTGGATAATGCGCCCTCAAAAATTCCTTGATATCTTTCCATTCCACCTTTGATATTTTGGTTGATGGCATTGACCATCACTACACCATTTAATACAGCTATACCAAAGAGCGCAATAAATCCAATTGAGCCAGGCACTGATAAATATTGTCCTGAAATAAAAAGTGCGATGATACCACCGATAAGCGCTAGGGGAACATTGACCATAATTAAAAGCGCTTGCCCTAACGAATTAAAAGCGAAATAAAGTAATAAGAAGATCAGCGCGAGTGACAGTGGCACGACGATCATGAGGCGTGCTTGAGCGCGTTCTTGATTTTTAAATTGTCCTCCATACACAACGGTATAGCCGCTCGGCAAGTCTGCTTTAGCATTAATTTTTTCTTTTATTTCAGCAACAAGACTGCCCATATCACGTCCTTCAACATTGGTTTGAATGACAACACGTCGCTGGACATCATCACGACGAATTTGTGGAGGTCCTGCTTCAATCTGAACGCTAGCAACATCTCCTAGCTTAACCCAAGCCCCATTGGGTGCACGCAATAATAAATCTCGGATGGCTTGCACGCTATCTCGATATTCTTTTGCTAAACGCACATAAATGTCATAACGCTCATTACCATTGATAACTTGTCCTGCTGATTTGCCGCCGATTTGATTGGAAATAATCGACATGACCTGACCAACAGAGATACCATAGCGCATCAGTTCTTCCCGATTGGGTTTGATCACGAGCTGCGCCTCACCGGTAATGGACTCCATAGCCACGTCGCGAGTGCCTTTTACATTTTTTACGATGCCTTCAATTTCTTTGCCCTTATCCGCAAGGACTTTCAAGTCTGGGCCAAATAATTTAATGGCAAGTTGTGCTTTGACACCGGACAGCAATTCATCAACGCGTGTGGCAATAGGTTGTGAAAAAGAAAATAACAAGCCAGGGTAAGTTGACATTTTCGTTTCCATAAGGCGTTGCAGTTGTTGCCTGTTGTGTGCTGACGTCCACTCAGTAACAGGTTTTACACCTACTAAAAATTCGATATTGGAGACAGGCTCAGGGTCTCCGCCTAATTCTGCGCGTCCAACGCGAGCAGAAACATTAGTCACTTCAGGGAAGGACATGATTTTTTTCTCAAGCTTCTGCGCTACCTTTAATGAAGCATCTAAGCTAACCGAAGGCGCTAACGTAACACGAATATTTAGTGTGCCTTCTTCTAATTCAGGAACAAATTCAGTACCTAAGAAAGGAACAAGCGCTAAAGCAAGTATGAGCAGTGCAAGAGAGGCTGCTATGATGGTCTTTGGTTGTTGTAGGGCCTTAGTTAAGGTTTTTCGGTAAAAGGATTGGATAGGACGTAAAACAAAGCTCTCTTTTTCTTTGACGCCACGTCGATAAAGATAGGTGGCTAAAGCAGGGATCACGATCATGGCAACCAATAGTGAAGCAATCATGGCAAAGACGATGCTTTGTGCCATTGGGTGAAATAATTTACCTTCAACACCTTGTAAACTAAATAGTGGTGCAAATACAACAATAATAATTAACACAGCAAAAAAAACAGGGCGAGCAACTTCTCGTGCAGCTTCCTGGATACGTAAGGCCATGCCGTGGTGGTCGTGACTGGCGTCGTAGGGATCGGGAGCACCTGGTGGCACCTCTTCTTGGATAGCAGCACTATGGTTGGGATTAGGATGACTTAGATGCTTAAAAATATTTTCCATCATTACAACAGAGCCATCGACAAGCATACCAATAGCAATTGCTAGTCCACCTAATGACATCAAATTTGCAGATATTCCCCATTGGGCCATGACCATTAATGCTAAACCAATGCAAATAGGAACGGAGATTAAGACCAACAACGTGGCGCGCAAATTCATTAAGCATAATAATAAAACGATAAAGATAAGCACAAACGCTTCAATAAGAGCTTTAACGACGGTATGAACAGCTTGGTTAACCAAATCAGATTGATCGTAAACAGGATCGAGAGTAACGCCTTTAGGTAAGGCTTGCTGGATAAGAGGGATACGTTCTTTGATGCTGTCAATGGTGGCTTTGGTATTGGCACCCATACGCTTAAGTACAATACCGGTTACTACTTCGCCTAATGCTTTGGGATTACCTTGTTGGTCGCGTGTCGTCATGGTAACAGCCCCTTGACGAATTTCACTACCGTAATTAATTTTTGCTACATTACGGACTCGCACAACTGTGCCATGCTCTTCTTTAATTGGCGTATTAGCAATTTCTTCTATGCCTTTTTTGCCGGATTGGATCCAACCAACACCACGAATAATCAGTTGCTCATCGCCGCGATCGAGATACCAACCGCCTGCATTTCGGTTATTGTCCTCGATGGCATCAACCACATCTTTAGCCGTTAGCTTATACGCAAGGAGTTGAGAGGGATCGAGTTGAACTTGGTATTGACGGACTTTACCGCCAAAGGAAAGGACATCTGTTATCCCATCAACGGGTAATAACATCAGTTTTACCAGCCAGTCATTGTAGCTGCGTAACGTCATAGCGTCGTATTTTTCAGGGTTATCTGTGCGTAAGATATATTGAAATATTTGACCTAAGCCCGATGTGTTGGGGCCAATTTCAGGCGTGCCTATTCCTTCGGGAATATTTTCACGTGCAGCTTGTAATTGCTGGAAAACAAGTTGACGAGCGAAATATATATTCACGCCTTCTTTAAATGCAACGGTAATAACAGATAAGCCGGTTTTTGATATAGAGCGGACTTCTTCAACATCAGGTAAAGAGTACATAACGGCTTCAATAGGGAATGTAATTAATTGTTCCACTTCTTCAGAAGCTAAACCTGGGGCCTCAGTATTCACAGTAACTTGGACGTTCGTAACGTCAGGAAAGGCATCAAGGTTTAGTTTTGGAAGAACGAGTACTCCTCCAATGACAATGCCTATCAGCGCTAAGATCACTAGTAGACGGTTTCTAACAGCAAAATCAATTATCCAATTTAACATCTCTTATGAATCCCTTCTGTCTAGTGATTATGTGTTTGAAACCCAGCCTTTAATAATTCTGAATGCACAGCGAAGGCATTTTCAGTAACAACCCGAATGCCTGGTTTTACCCCTTCAATAATCGCTTGCTTGTTAACGGTTTCAATGAGTTTAACTTCAATTTGCTTAAAATGATTCGGTTTCACTTCAACGTAGATTGCCCAATCACCATCAGCCGTGCGCAAAACCGCAGACTCAGGAACAACCAGTACAGGTTTACCATCTCCTATAGCAATACGACAATTAACAAATTGACCAGGATGAAAAGCATCGTCTTTATTGGGAATGTTGATTCTAACAATTTGTGTGCGGGTGGTTTCTTCTAGCTTGTGATGAATTTGTATGACCTCTCCTTGAATCCAATGCTTGGATTTACCAACTAATGCAATGGCTCCCCTTTTTATGAGCAGAACGTTTCCATTGGATAGGCGAGCATCCACCCATAAGGAAGATTCATCAAGAATATGATAGAGGACGTGACCCGGCTCAACTCTTTCGCCTTCGGTGACATTCGCATCATAAACTGTGCCATTTTGTGGTGCGAGCAAAGTAAATTGACCGGTCGCTTCTGCGGAATCTTTTCCTTCTAGGAAACTTTTAACCTGCGAGCGACTCATCCCGTAGGCAATGAGCTTCGCGGAGGCATGGCGATAGTTGATTTGTGCCGTTTGATAGCGTTTAGCCCCGACGGCTTGTTGACCAAGTCCTTCTACACGTTGCCACTCATGGTAAGCCAGCAGTAAATCGCTTTGTGCTTTCGCCATCTCAACACTCGATAAATTCACCAGAGGTTGCCCCGTTTTAACATGATCGCCTATATTGACTTGGCGCTTTACAACTTGCGCTGCAATACGAGGAACGACTTTACTAGATTGATTGGTGTTAGGAACCACTTCCCCTGGGGCATGAATATATTTTGGTAAACTTTGTAATTGTAAAACTGTCGTTTTGATCTCTGCTTCTTTTTGTGCCGTACCATTAATTTCAATAGTACCAGCATCATCGTCATGATCTGCTTTACTAGCAGTTATCTGCTGCTCTGTTTTTTTTTCATTATGAGCGCCTTCTTTATGATTTTGATCCGCACTTGCGAAAGCAGATGCGCCTATTAATAAAGATATAATAAAGACGCTATATTTTAATCCCTTCATTTGCTAATACCCTCTATTGTGAGGTTGCGCGCTGAGGCCCAACCAATGATCCAAGTTGCCAGATGCATCAAGCCACTGAAACCAAGCTTGCCATGTTTGACCTTGTAGCTCAGTGCCTGCAATTTGGCTATCAATGCGCTGTCTAAGTTGTATTAAGTAATCGGTTGTATTAATTTCTCCGGCATCCCAGAGTTTATCAAGCAATTTTATGCCGCCATTTAAACTGCCAGCTGAAACATTGCTCCACTGATTGTAAGAACTGTAAAGAATGCCATAGCGAGATGCTGTACCCAGTAGGCGTGCTTTTGCTTCCCAGTAAGCATTTAACCTCGCTTTATCAATGGCAATGGATTCTTGACTCGCACTTGTGACTTGGTCGTGAAAATTATTTCGTACAAAGAGAGGAACACTTAAGCTTAGACCAATAAGGGCTTTTTTATCTTCTTGGCCACCTCTCAAGCTAATTGTTGGATCAGGTCGAGTGTTTGTTTTGGCAACTCTAATACGTGCGTTGGCTGTATTTGCGCGGTAATTAAGTATTTGTATGGAAGGCAATTGTTGGAGCAGTCTAGTTGGATCGCTAGGCAATTGAGGAAGGCGAGGTAATTGACTGGGTAAAGCTGGCCATGCATTGGCTGTACGGTTTGTAATGGCAGCTAAAGCTTCTTTAGCTTGACTTAGGGCAAATTCAGTGTTCGCTTGTTGTGCAATGGCTTCTGAGAGGGCTAGTCTTGATTGATCAAGCGCAGCTTGGCCTAAATCACCTGCTGCATGTTTTTTTTCAGTGAGTTCTACAAATTTTTTCAGTAGCTGTGTGCGTTTTTTTGCCAGGCTGGCTATTTGTTGTGTTGTGTTGAATTCTCTCAGCGCTGTGAGTGCTGCAATACCAACAGTAAGCTTTTGAGCGGCTAAAGAAGCTTGTGCTTCGGCAAGCGTAAATTGACCGACTTGACGATTGGCTCCACGCTTATTAAATAAGTCAATGGTTTGACTTATGCCAACTGTATAAGTATCTTCCTGGGAATCTTTTCGTACGCGCTCACCATCAAGCTCTAGTTCGGGGTTATAGATGGGACGTCCCGATGCTGATGCATTTGCAGTTGCAGCGCTAACTTCAGCTTCTGCAGACTGAATACTCGGATTGGTTTGCCAAACTTGATCAAGGAGTGAACGGATTGCTGAAGGTGGGGATGAGGGGCTTGAAGCGTACCCCCAGATAGGGGATAATAAGGCTAAGATTGTTAGCCCAAGTATTAGAAAATGGCGTCGACTCATGTATAATACGTCCCTATAGTCCATTTTTGGGTCATTTTGAGAGTTTCTCAATAGACCATCCAAATCGTCCAGTGGTGGCCGTTGCCACCTTGTTAGTGTATGGTACCAGTTTTTGTCGGGATAGTTAAAGGCTAAAACTGCCTGGTTGGGCATTTTGTGAGAATTACTATGGTGCCGGCAAATTTCTCAGATAGACCATTAGCTCTCCAAGTCCCAGCATAATTGGAATTATGATCATTAAAATTTTCCACCAGTTCGCGGTTAACATTTCTGTCCAGCCTTTGTGGTACTTCTCATATTCATCCATTTTTAAAAAACGCTCACTAAACTTGTCCTGAGTATTAGCCACTTTGTTAACATTTTCAGTGAGTAATTGAAGCTCAGATTTAACAATCTTAAATTCATATTCATTTTGAGTTTGCATCACACGAACGTCAGCAGAAAGTTGATCGATAAGCTCTTTTAAAACTGGATTATTGGGCTTATCCATAACTCGTCCTTATGGAAGTGCTGTGGGAGTTACCCGATCAAATATCAAACCGTTAAAATTTGAATCTTGAATGTTTTGGGAAAATATCGTGTATTTTCGACTTAGCGATATGCCACTAAAATCAAAAGTCGATCCGATCGCCACATCAATGATCAAACGTGCTTGCTCATCGTAAAGCATCACTCTTCCAAGTGTATCAGTGCCGTTTTCTTTAACTGTTCCGCTGATTTTACCTACGCCGGATGAAGGGACGTAATATGATCCTTTTTGTTGGATCACATCGCCCAACCCAATTGCGCCTAAATCTGCCATGTTATGATCTCCATGTGTCTGAGGTTTCGATGATTGAGCGGCCTTGGTAGGTATCCAAAATTAAAAATGTTTTGCCAGCTAATGCACCGGTGCCAGAGAAGGTATCATTATGATTACCGGGATTTTGATGTAATGGATTCCAAAGTCCTGGGTAATAGCCGCGATAATTTTTAATAGTGGAGCTGTCAGCTAAAATCACTCTATCCATCACTAAGTTGTTATCCGCTAAGTTGGGGTAATCAAAACCGCTGCTACCAAGGTAACTGCCATGCAGTTTTCCAATGGGTGCGGAGTTTACCGATTTCACCGTGCCATCATAATTTCTTGAAATATAGTGGCCAGTAGTCGATGAAATGCTTGTCGTTAGATTGGCAAGTGCTTCAAAAGCACCACTAAAAGTTCCATTGTATCTACCTGCAATCGCACATCTAAAAGCATCAGCAGCTACGTTTGAAACAATATCACCGAAAAAATTACCCGCAGCGTTCAAAGCCAAACTTGGATTGTGATGAAAGAAGTAAAAGGCGCGATCGTCTGCAATTAATACCCATTCACTGGATGCTGCAATTTTTAATGTATACATGCCGCCGGTGACCTGCGCATCCAATGGGAAAGGATCAACACCAGTGTCGACATCCGTCATGGATTCATAACCGATCCAACGTGATTCTGTTGTTGAGGTATCATCAATTCGTAAATAAAACCCACTGGCAGGTGCCGTAGTACTCATACGATAAGCGGCTTTGTTAGTGCCAGTAAAAGCTTTTGTCCAACCAGCGGCTGGTTGTGATCCATATCCGTTAACAAGACAAGCATCCAAAATTGTGATTAAACTGCCTGCGATATCTGTATATAATGCGGGTGCACTGGCATCAGTGCTGCGGTAAACCGTCACTGCCATGATTGTTTCTCCTAGTTGAAATTAAAGTTAATTGTCCCACCCAGTGGTGGCGTGTAGTTGCTTTCAGTGAAATTAAACGCATCAATTTCTGAGTTTGTTTCACATGGGCTTTCAGTAAAGTTAAAGGCCATCGCACTCCCGATAGGTGGGATGTAAGTGTTGTCGACAAAGTTAAATTCACCAACAACGGGCGGCACACAAGGTGTCTCACCAATAAAATCAAACGCAATCAAGTTACCCGCAGGCGGGATATAGGTATTGTCTATAAAATTAAATTGGCCTGGCACAGGTGGTGGTGTTGGCGCTGAAATAAATTCAATGCCAACGATCCCAATGGGCGCAACATAAGTATTATCCGTGAAATTAAATAAAAATAGTTGCGTCCCTGAGCGACCACTTGCAATTTGTAAGCACTTAAATCCAATCATGAGAAATCTAATCCAACCACACCCAGACGATAGCTTGTACCACCATCGCGCGTATACAATACGAAGACATCTAATTCATTGGCTCCTGCTGACAGTGTGGGCGCTGTGCCACCTGCAAATTGCACCGAAGCTGGCCATGTGACAGTACGACTGCCTGTAACATCTTGTTGCAATTCCAGTGTGAGCGATCCTACCTTGCCAGATGTAGGCGGATTACTAATCGTGAAGGTCACGTTATCTGCCAAAACACCATACTGGAAATTCCCATTTTCATAATCAATATCTACAGTGGCCGTCATGTTGCCAAGATTGTTGGTTTCTTCGGCATAGTCTTTGATGGCTGGCTTGGTGAGGGTGTTGTCATCCATGTCCAAGTTACCACCGGCTATGACATTGCCTGAATCGTCTTCTGCCCATGTCCCATTTTGTAATTGCTTACCCGTGGTCCCGTCAAAACGTACCCAAGCGTTATCGGTTGATGTGCCGGGGCCTGTGACATCACCGGCGGCATCTAAATCCCAGGTGCTACCATTGAATCGATAGAGTGCAGTTTCATCACGAACATACACGTTCCAATCGGTCTTCGGTGTAATAAATTCCCACGCGCTACTAACTGCATAAGCTAGCTTATTATCCTGGCCCAACCAATCACCTGTAGCGCTTGTTGCTACGATGTAGAGTTTTCCATCGACAAGTGCAGGTGGCGTGGTGAGATCTTTATCTTCGACAATGGCTTGCAGCAAGACATCGATATCACGTAACGCGGCATTGTGCGTTAAGTATTTCGATGCCTGATTTTCAGCAATTTCATCGAGGCCGACATTGGGTGTCGTCATAAGATTGCCCCATTACAATGATTTATGCTGAGTCGCTGCGACGGTGACACTGGTAACATCACTGTAAGTGACTTGAACTTGACCGCCACCACCTAAAAATGCGCGTGAACGCGTATCTAAAATAGCGGTGCCGCCTGCCGCAACAGAATGTTGTATGCTAGCTTTACTGAGTTCACCGATACCTTGTTGCGTATAATTCGAGATAGCCGGTGCAATCGTTACATCAATGGAACTTGCGCCACTATTGACGACATGAAATAAACTATTGCCAGACCAAGCGAAGGTATCGCCTCCCGCTGCTGCGGCAGTGTAGACAATATCTGTGCCGTTGCCTTCGTTGAGTGCTATGACTGTTAATTGTGCCATGAGTATTTCTCCTTATAGAGTTGCTGTTGCTTTAAGTCCCCGTCCGACAGTTGCGGACAGTTGGTAAACTTCGACATCAACCGGATCGCCAGGGGTTAATCCATCACTGGTTTGTTCAGCAGCCGTATAACTGGCTGTTTGACTGGTGATGCTGATTGTCCTAACGACGGTTGCGCCATTTAAAATATCGACTTCGTAACTTTCAGTGTCTTCTGAAACAGGGACACCCACGCTATCGCGCCATTCGCCGCCGAGTCGATTACGTCGAATCCAAATAATGGTGAGATTGTTTGCTCCATCTCGTCTGCCTTTGGTGTGAACAGGTGAATAAGGCTTTAATCCCACCGCTGTATTAGTGAAATTCTTTGGCCTGGTTGATTCAGGGGTTGCACCAAGCGTCACTGCTTTATAAACTCGTGGCACACCGATGGCATCCACGTCTTGAATCACACGCTGAATCGTTTCTTCTGTAATGAGTGTAAATTCTTCAATAGCAATATGTGTTGCAATATGTTGCTCCGTGCCTCTCCTACCACGCACTAAATACGATAAAGTGTAGGTGCCATCAGCTTCTAAAACCGCATCGCGGAATTGAAATATTTCTTTACCCAGCAAAGCTAAATTACCACCGCTGAGCAATTGATCGTCGGTGATACTCGATAACTGTCCTTGGAAAATTTGCACATTCACTGAGTTACCACGATCAATGACTGTAGATAATCCATCTCCTAGTGAATTCGAGCTCACGCCAATAATAGACGCAAGCGAAAACACTTTGATTTGATTAAATGCCGCACCATCGGCAGACTGTAAAACGCTACTGCCTGGCCAACTATCGTAATAACCACTGGCGGCGACGTAATAACCTGCTTCATTATCCACCCCCCGTAATATGGGAATGTCCATTAAACGCAGTGCTGTTGGCCCAGTAGGACCGACATTCTGACCTTCAATATCTATGGCACCACCAATGGCATCTGAAGCATAGACAGCCGCATCTTCTGATACACTGGTTAATTGCAGTACGCCAGGGCCACCAAATTCAACAGAGGTGAGGCGTGTAATGAATTGTGCGCCTCCCTTATCCAGGGTGATCACATCTCCAGGCTCTAAGTAGAGGTATTCTAATCCAACATTCGACGAGTGTGTTTCTCGCCCTTGCCAGGTACCAAATAACCACGCGTCAGCGATCTTTGCTGCTTCATCATCAGTTAAGACGATCGGCAATTCGACAGAGGTTTCGCTGACTGAATCCGTGTTAATTTTCGCCGCATATTGCAAACCAATTTGGTAGTCCGCATTCACATTAATGTAGGAAATATTAACGCGCTTTGGTAATTCTAATTCTTGTTGCCGACTAATCGTTACGATGTCAGGCAAGTTATCTTCACCTTCGCCATGTACTGCTAAATTATCTTTATCGACTGTAAGCAGTGGGGTATTGCCTCGTGGCATAAACTTAATTTGGTTTGCCGATTCCACCGCATCGAAAAAGTAAGCGCTCATTAATTGCTGCAATGCAGCGCGTATCGTAGACTGGCTGCTAACGGTATACCCTTTAATGGTACCGGTTAGCAGAGAAACATTAATGTCACTTGCGGTCAAATTACTTAATACACACAGCTCGGAAACCACCTGTGCTAACGGTGGCTCGTCCGATGCCGGTATTGGATGGCGAGTAAACACTTCGATATTGAATCGATTAGTTACCCACATCACACCGCTATCGGCTAAAAGCGTTGGTTTTGAAAAACCATTTAATTCTGTATTACTGGAAAAAATGTTTGTAACACCACCAGTTTCTACGCGATAGCAATCAATAGGTTTATTACCAGCCCCATAGGCAACCCAAACATGTTTATAATCATTTTCTAAGGTACCAGCATAAAAACCATTAGATCCAATGCCGGCGCGACTGCCAACACCCAAGCCATTAACATATCCGTCTTTGAAACCGGCTGCATTACCACTGGCTTCAATAACCACACCTTCACCGCTGATATAAATTAAATACCAATCTTCAGGGTAGGTAGTTGCACCAAAAGGATTGTTACCACTGCCGGTGACAATCATCGCACGACGTTGATCTTCTGAAATCAACAAGCCATATAAAAAATGGTTGGGGTTTAAGCCTATATCCAGAAGATTAACCACTTTAATCGACTGATAGGATGTGGCGAAATTAAACCCATCAGGGTATGCCCAAATTTCCGGCGGTGGTCCATCTCCATGGAGTGGATGTGTGCCGCCAAAAGGGTAAAAGCCACTGCCTTCAAAATTTAATAAATAGCCGTTTAATCTGCCACACGATGAGGATTTGTTATCACCATACGCATCAATCGTCCCATCACGGGTGTCATTACCCATGAAATAACCATCAGTGTTTATTAATCGTATTTGCCCGGTGTTAATATTTAAAATTCGTGAGACACCTTGCTCATTGACTGTTATCAGGTGTGCATCATCACCGCTGGATGAGCCACCATAGAAATAACCCTCATTAATTACCGGGAATTTTTTGCCGTTTTGTAATGATCCTGATTTTAAAACTTCTACAGTGACATTCGGTATACGGTTACCAAAGTCATCCAGCTGTAAATCTTCAAATACGATGTAGGCAAGTCCGCGATAAGCAGGGACGTTGCCAATACCTTTGTTAGCTTCAAGAGCTGGATCAGCACCTTGGGTTTCATCCCCTAAATAAAAGCGTATCGCTTGTGCGCGCGCATTGCTGGCAAATACCCCACTGGGTGCAGCAGTTGGTGAGGCATCATAAAATAATTTGCCATTCATCCAAATGCGGCCAATGCCGCTGATGGGGCCTCGACAAATGGCAATGGCAACGCTTGCCGTATAAGTATACGTCGTTTGCGTTTGGGTGCTACCACCACCACCTTTACCTCCTCCACCGCTGGAAACTTCTTCGCGGTGCACATGCTCTTTAATTGGTGGTGCCCAAATGATATTCCCGGCTAAGCGATTACGCCCAAACTGCAAAGGGATGTATTCACCATAGGCGGACGACTGGACCTCTAAATCACCGAGCCGTGGACCTTCAACATCGGGTAGTTGTTGTGATTTGTTTGGCTCAAAGGCCGCGCCAACGGCCGAGCCAATGGTAAACCCTAATCCTGGAAATCCAAACGCGGCCCCGACGACGCCACCTGCGACGCCCAGTAATAATCGCGTTGACATGTTTTATACTCCAGGATATCGATAAGCTGCTCTTACTAAGTCCCATAATCGGGGTGATAATCGTGTTTCAAGCACGCTTTCTGCTTTTGCACAAGCATGAACAATCGTGTGATCAAAGGTCATGATGGCGGCATGTTGTGGATCTTTGGCAATCCGCATCACAACAATATCGCCTGGCATGGCCTCTTGAATGGGAATTTTGATCGTGTATTTACCAAACTCATTCAGCAGATCATCTTCACGCGGTGAACGATTATAATTTTTGTAATCAAATTTACTCTCGCCTAAAAATTTAAAGGCGTTGCCGACTTCAATGATCAAGCCCAGACAATCGACACCTCCTTTAAATTTCTCATTCTTTTTAACACGGCCTTGGTGTTGCCACGGCGTGCCGATCCATGACTTAGCTTCACAAACAATCGCTTGTCGTTTTTTATGAATATCCATGCCGTTCATCGTTGCCCACCAAATTGTAGTATCTGATCGCGGCCAGGCACATGTGGCTCGCCACGAAAATTGACGACGTTATTAAAAATATTTTTACAGGTTGCTAAGGTTTTATCGCAACCACGATAGACACTATAAGTATCACCGACTTGTATCGGTTTAGGCATTGCCTGATACAAGGTGAATTCACCGTTTGCACCATTAAAATCTTTGACTTCCATTTTTAATTGATTGTTATTGCCGCTTGTCCATGTCAGCAATCCGCCATTAAAATGATCATTGGCCTCAGTGCGGCTACTATCGGCAAATTGTTTATTGCTGGTTAGTGATGTTAATGATCCTGTTACGGTGAATGCGGCAAGATTGACTTTACATTCGCTATCACCTAAATCAGCACGGCAAGTAGGTGAGTATTGCTCTAATACACCTTGTTGCAGTGCTTGTGCTAATCCTCTAATTTCAGCGTTGGCTTGTCCGCGATTAATCGTAATTTCACCAATCGTGCCACGTATCATGGGAATGCTCCCCATCGTTAAATCATTATAATTCACGAGGAAAACTTCAATATCTGCAAAATCATACAAGCCACCGATTAAGTCTGCTTCTTCGGTGCCATCAAAATCTAATAAAAAATCTACATCGAAATTATCAACGGCTAAATCACTGGACTGGCGGATAGCTGTTGGACTAAATCCACTACGGGCTTTATAAGTGAGACCAGCAAAATCAATATCTGTTAAGTGCTCAGTAAACCCTGTGACTGTCCCCGGTGCGCGAGGCGTTATCTTCCAACACATGACCAGCGTCATCGCACCACTGTCTAAGTGTGCTTGCATATTGGGATCAAGTGATTTAGCCATTAAACCCGCACCTCAATTAACGGAAGCGATTGCACTGTGCGAGTGTTGGGACTATCAATAGAAATCGGTAATTTGTCATCAACAAATCGCACTGGCACATCAAATTCATAACCTGCAGTAACGTTCTCACCTGTTTCAGGGAGACTATTAAATTGCCCTCCTGAAATATAGGCCCCAAAACTTGTGCTATCAACATCAATGGTGATTGTCGTTGATGTGCGCGAGAGAATGTTATATCGATTGCCATTAAGTTGGGTCATGCCCACAATTCCTGAAATATGAATGCTGGTTGCCGTTGATAAGGTATTATTGGCGGTTAATACACACGGGTTAGCATTGGTTGCCCCTGTGATCACGTCACTGTCTCCTGTATTAAAGGTGAGTGCGCCCGTCGTGGTATTCACTGAAAACTGTGTTGGTACGATTTGCACGCCGCTGATAGCAACAATCACTGTCCCAGCAACTGGTTTTCGAATGGACCTAATTGTGGTAAATGTCCCTTGGTTATATTGCTTGAGCAATTGATATGTCGCATTAACACCATCCACATCACCTTGCATCGGCTGATCTAGCGCTGAAATGCTGCTGTCTATCGGCACCGATTTAAAATCTGAAAAATCTTTAAATCGAAATTGATGAAAGCGGCCCTTCATTGCATGATAAAAATCTAACAGCGATTCAATGGTTGCTTGATCCTTCACTGCATAAACAACATCGTATTCATGTCGACCCTCAGGCCAAACAGAGTTGGCATTTTCAAAGCCGGAATTTTTCACAACAATATGTGTTTTATACATTGGCCCACCCACGACAGAATAATTGATATCTGTTGGAAAGCGGGGCGATTCCATAAAGGACATTTATAAATTCCTCTTAGCGCGATTCATACGAGTTGCCAGTTGGGCTGCAATATTCCCTTCACTGCGTCTAAATGAGTTGGCATCGGGTGTTGAGACATTCATATTAATTACAACATCTCCGCCCGATCCACGTAATTGACCATTAGGGACAATATTGCCAGATTGTCTGGGCATAAAAAGCTCAGGCCCTTGTTCACCCACTAATATAGGGCGACCTGGGGCAACGGGCCCGCCTGCCGCAAAGAAACCGCCGAATAGACTACTAAATAGCCCACCGCCACCTCCGCCGCCGCCAAAGAGTGAGCTGAATAAACCTCCACCTCCAGCACTACCACCACCGCCACCAAACAAACTATTGAGTTCAGAGCCAGCTGCTTGTCGTGCCATTTGGAATAAAGCATTTTGAAATGAATCCACCATGCCCTTGAAACCATTATCAATGAAGGAGAAGAAGCCGTTTGAGAATATACCTGCTAGTTGTTGTTGATGCCCTTGCGCCAATTGTTGTTGTGATGAAAATGATTGATTGGCCGCATCACTGGTATTAGTTAATTCTGTTTTATACTGCCCCAACGATTGATTCACAGACTCTTGCGCTTGAACGGTCTGGGCCAATACAGCATTGCGATTAGCCTCACTGTCTGCTAAGTTTTTGACTTGATCGGCAGCTGTTTGTAAATCCTTGGGTGGTTTTACTTCGGGCACTTTTTTAATTTCTTGTTTTAAACTTTGCGTTGCTTGTTTAGCTTTTTCATTTTGTAATTCAAAACGTACAAGGGCAGTAATATTCTCATCAATTTTAGTGATTTCAGCATTACGTGCTTGACGCAATTTATCGATGTTTTCGCCGAGTTGTTGAGTGGCAGTTTTACTGGATTTGATTTCTGCCGTGTAGGCGCGTAACGATTCGCTCACCTTGCCAAGCCCGGGTATTTTGCTTAACGCGCTAGCCACACCACTTAAGAATGAGGCAAACAATCGTTTCATATTATCAATGGCAATACTCCACGAGGCTGTAATGGCCTCCCAAGCAGCCTGTGCGCCAAATTTAAGGTGCTCCCAGCCTTTTAACATGGCTCCGATGAAGGCAAGCCCTGCAATGCGTGCGACAGCAAATTTCTCTCGTAAAATCGTGCCAATTTGCCAGCCTGCAAATGCAGCGAATAGCACACCGGCTGCAATTTTCAATTTGCCTAAAGCACCCGTGGCAGCAACCGCTGCAACCGATGTCCCACCAAGCGAGGTATTAAATAACTGCATGGCAGGGACACCTGCTAATAGCGCAAGTCGAAAAGTGGCAATGGCTTTGGTTGCGCTTTGTATAGCGGTCGTCGTTAATGCAATGGCAACGGGCAATGCTTTAAAACCGACATGTAATGCTGCACCAACAGCAACAATTTTAGCGAGAGCTGTCAGGACATTAATATTTTCGCCAACCCAGCGAGCCGTAACGATTAGGGCATTGACAACCGCAGTCAACGCAGGTTTTAGTGCATCAAATAAATTCAGTGCAGCCCCTTCAATGGCGCTGCTTAATGATTTTAATTGACCGTCAAACGAGCCAGCTTTTATTTTAGCTTGCTCATAGGCGACATTTGTGCCTTGTAGGGCTGTGCTTAATTGCACAACCGTATCACGGTTTTTAATCAGCGAGTTGGCAACGACTAGTGTTTCACGACCAAATAGTTTTACTTTTTCTGTTGCCGTTAAATTCTTCTTGGCTAAATTCTCTAGCGCTTTGTTTAATCCAACAATTGCAGGATTAATGCTGTTGTCCGTTTGGGTTTGTAGTATGGTTAATATATTCCGCAAACCCACACCGGCTTTTTGACCCTTGATAGCATCCTTTGCTAACGCTTGTATCGCTGCATTAGTTTGCTCAAACGACAAACCTGCTTGTGAGGCAACAATACCGGCATCTTTTAATGCTTGCGCGGTATCCTGGACCTCTGATGCCCCCAATTTTGCACCAGCGGCAAGGACATTAATAAATCGTCCTGCTTGATCGGCTTCAACACCAAACTGGTTAAGCGAAGCGCCCAGTGTTTTTGCTGCTTCTGGTAAACTCGACCCGGTTGCTTCAGCTAAGACAATCGCCTCTTTAGTGACGGCCTTAAGTGCTTTGACGTTACTTAATAAATCCGGTTTTGCCGATGCCACTAACTTAAAGGCTTCAGCCGCTTGTGTGGCCGATAACGTTGTTGTGCGACCAAACTCTTTACTGGCATTCGTTAGAAATTCTAAATCTTTGCCAACTGCACCGGTGATCGCACTCAAGTCAGCAATCGATGCTGAAAATTCTCTTCCCTTTTGGATGAGCTGCGTAAATCCGGCACCGGCAGCTAGACCCGCTGTAAGACCAACAAAGGCCGTCTTTAACGAAAGCGCTGATTTTTTTACACCGGATAAGTTTTTCTTAACGGATGCCAATGCAACTTTTGTTTTATCGACTGCGACAATGTTATAGCGTGCTTCAGGTCTTGCCATTGTTTGACTCGTCTTTTAAATAGTTAAAATAAGCGGACCATCCAAAGAATTCTGCGGCTGGCATTGCTAAAATTTCCCCAACCGTTTTATGTAAGCGAGATGCCAATCCGTAAATACATAGGAGATCGGCATCTAATCGGATTTTTTTTCGAGTTCACCGATTTGTTCCAGTGAATTGTCGATCTCGCCCATTTGAGTAATGACACTACAAACTACTTGTGGTGACACATGGCGCAGTAATTCTAAACGGTTTGCTTTTTTAAAAAGCGGCGCACCATTTTCATCTAAGCAGCGAATAATGAGAATATCGATAAAAGCTTCAACAGACTCTTGTGTTGCCAATTTAGCAACTTCGCTAAATTGCTGTACGGGTAAAGCCGCTAAGGGTTTGAAATATACTTTGGCGGGGGCGTTTTTATCGCCCCATTCGGCAACTTCAACGCATTTAATGCCATTGCCTGCAATTAAATCTTTAAAATGTGACTTTGCATTATCTAAAATAGACATAAGAGTCTCCCATAATATTAAGGTACAGTATCAATTGTCAGCGGGCCGGTGCCTTGAAACGTGAAGTTCGCTTCAACCACATTATCGTGTGCCCCAGTTACTGAGAGTCCGGTGACAAGTGCCGTACCTGAGAAAAAGGTATCACCCATACCATCACCTTCTGGGTAGAGATTTAAAACGAAGCTTGAGCCAATAGTGAGTGCTGCTTGTCCGTTGGTATCGGTTTCATCCCACCATGCACTGGCTGATCCACTCCAGCTTCTCATCGTGATTTGATGGTTTTTCCATTCATCGCCAATAATCGCTGTATCCACAGTGTCAGCTGTCATATCAATAGTCCAAGAACGGACCTCAGCTACTGTGTTATTGCCATTTTTGACGATGCCTTCACTGCCTGCGTGTGTTGCCATAGTCGTTTCTCCTTTATATTAAAACAGTGCTAGGGTCGCTGGCTGCCACCCTGTAACTGACGTTAAATAAGATTTCTGCTAAGCCAATGGGCTTTGCATTTTCGCCTTCCAAAGTAATGTCGGAACTGATCCACCAAATATCTTTAGCAAGTCCACCTAATGTGATATCACTCAATAAAGCCTGCCTGACTTCCACTTCAATTTGATCAAGCGTGTCATCTAGGCTTGATGCTGATTCTTGTACATGCGCTTTGATAATTAATCCCAGGTTGGCCCACACAATTCGATTACCGTTTGTAGCAGAGGTATTATCAATTTCAGCTACATCATTATCTGTCATGATGCTAATGCCTGGTAGCGATGCGTTTTCCAACGGATAAACACGAGATACAAAGACATTGCTGCCTGTAGTTGCTAAGCCTGTGAGCGTTGTTGCCACAGCATCCCGAATTTGTTGTCTTGCATGCGGCATTACGTATATCCTCGTCGCATGAGTTCAAAATTAACTTCATGATTAAAGTTTTTTAGCCAGCGCACATTAGCTGTGTTATCCATTGCTTTAATAATTACGGTTTCTAAAAACACTTTCGGAATACTAGGCCCACGTAATTCACTGATCGGCAAGCGTGGTTTACCCACACGCTTAAAGACTCCTTCATGTCCGCTTTTAGTGCGTACTAAAAAGGCATGTGGGATTTGTTTACGCTGACCTTGCGATTTATAACTCACACCAGAAGCATTTTGTTTGGCTCTGGCATCGATCTGAATAATCGGTAGCCGTTTACCTGTGGCTTCAACAAAACCATTCAGGTTACTAAAGTTAGCCCGCTTGACTCGTGTTGCCTTACGGACAAATTTCTGTTTTACACCGAGATCTTTAGCAATCGCTTTTACCGCAGTCGATTGCACTGGACGAAGTGTTTTATTCACTGCACGTGTGGCTGCTTTAGGTAAAACCTCTCGCGCAAGACTGCCTAGCATACGTTCGATCCCGCGTATATCTGAACGAATATCCATATTTAATCCACTAGCCATTATTGTTCCTCAAGCATAAGCGTTGTAATGCTTAAACCGTCAGGTTGTACACCCACGACGTTATAAGCCACGCCTGAAATCGTTAAGGCATGACCGTGAATCACATTAGGAACATCATCGGTTTTTGCAGTAAATTGTGGGTTAGAGCCTTCAACTTCCGCGGTTTCCTCAAAGCCTGTATCAAAAACACCGCTAATCGTTATGGTGTTTGCACCATCAAAATAATCAGCGCTATCAGTCCCCAATCGTTTCATGACTTTAGTCGTAACCTTTTTATCAATATTACGAAATTTAGGTGTTGCCATAGCATATTCCTCTTATGAAAAAGGCGACCCGAAAGCCGCCTTTGCGATTAGCCATTTAGTTTGACCGGAATAGTTGGATCAGCCGCTATCTTCGATTCAAAGGCATAGCCTGCCAAGGTATTACCTGCAGAAGTGAGGGTAATATTGCCAGCAGTAGCATCCCAATAAACTGCCTGTCCTTGGTTAATCGCCTCAGATGCTTTTGCTAATGAAAAAACACCCTCGACATGAGCTGCCCCTGTACTACCATCAGCAATATCGACGACAGCTACAGCAATACGGTCGTTAACGACGACCGCATCGCTGCTATTAATGGTTGATCCGGTGCTGTTGCTGTAAACCAGTACATCACCCCGTTGTGTGTAATTCGTTGCCATGTTAATAACTCCTTAGGTTAAAATTTATACGCCTGCATTTTTATAGAAGGTACGGTAATCCAGTGCTTTAACACCGGCATCAAGTCTGACCTTGTATTCAATACCATCCACATTCCAACCGCTTTGCTGCTCTAATGTTGGTGTGCTGCGGCCATCAAGATAAGCTACTTCTAGCACATCAAATTGACTACCGTTAGCGGTGAGATACCAAGCGGTGGTTGATGCCGCATCTAATCGCGCATCAGGAATAACTTGGGCTAAACCACGTACCGAGTTAGGTTTGCGGCTATTGTTTTGACTTGGATCGGTTTCAGATGCCATTAATACCTTGGCTGTTCCCTCCAATGCTACTGGCACTAAAAAGTAGGTTGGGCGAATATTTAATGTCGCTTCACCAATTTTTTGTGTTGCCATTGCTACGCGACCTGCATCAAGGGTTGCTACAGTGGGAGCGCCACCCGATGCAGCAAGATTGTTGTGAGCCGCGTCAAACAACGGTAATCCATCACTGGCCAAGGGGTTATCGGTTAATACTGCGTAGACCAGATTGCCAATGGTGCGAATGGCGGCTCGACCCATCTTGCGAGGAATACGCGTAAATACCGATAAATCATCGTTGATGATTGCTTGTCTCGTGATGGAAAACATAGAGCCATAAGTAGCGAGCTGAATGGTTTCGGCACGCTCACCCATAGTGGCTGATTTGTATTCCGCACCTTCTAACACCTCCTGAAGCGAGGGAAATTCATTCAAATCAACCCGAGAGTTGATTTTGAAATCTGATAATGTCCCGCTGCTTGTCCATAGTGGGAAGGTTTCTTCCGTTTCGGTATAACCTTTTAACATGGATTTTTCAGCGGTATTGGATAGAATGGCTGCGAAATCACTCGTTGAATGAGTAAAGGCGCGGCCAATCATATCCATGCGCTCCATATTGCGCGTGGATACGCCGGATACTTCCAGCGCACGGCGGGCTATTTCTACCAGGGTGAGTCCTCGGAACTCATTATTGGCATCATCTTCACCTAAACCACTGCGGGCTTGAATAGCTAACGATGCGCCATCTCTGAATTTATCGCGAGCATCTTCAAGTACTTCGACTCTAGCATCACCGCCGAGCGATCCTTCTTGCTGACTGGTTTTTCCGATCGCATCCAACAGTAGGGTGCGAGCTTGCTCAGCTGTAATGTCAGGATCATCTAAACATTGATCGCATAAATCACGATGCTCATCACCAAACGGTGAAAAAACTTGGCGTAATTCCATGCGCCTGGTTTTTTCTGATTTCAACGCTTTGGTGGTTGCCTGTGCGCGAATAATTTTTTCATCCACCGCCTGAGACTCTTGACTGGCGGTGGCGCTATCTATTTGAGTTGCCATAGATGCATCTCCTTTTCTAAAATCGCCAGAAGCCTCTGGCTGTGGTTGAATATCCACGACGCGATACGTCATGGGCTCTGTTTCGCTTCGTCCAATCCCTACAGAGCTATCTGCAGGAATATCAACGAGGCTAATTTCCATTGGTATCCATTGATTCACGCGATACTCATCTGGCTCATTTTTATGTTGAGCGGCAAGTGTGCGTTCATTAATGCGATAACCCACAGAAACATTCCGTAAAATACCGTTTTCAATATCATCCCAAATGCCACTGACATCATCGCGCTTACTGATGCGCAATTCAGCGTGACCTCTGCCATTGTCTACCCAGGCGCGCTCAACCACACCGATGCGATTATCGCGTTGACTACGATCGTGGTTGTAAAGCACAGGGGCTCCGGCATTTAAACGTGATAAATCGACTTCATCATTACGATGGCCAAGGACTTCGATCCAAGGGTCTTCAAAAAATGAAGCACGTTTAACTTTCGCTTCAGATGAAAAGGAAACTTTGATCCGTCTTTCATCTTTATCCATAACGGCATCATCCTTTAAGGTAATGTTACGCGTAACAATTCCTTCAATACGTTGTTTTTTACTCATGCATTTCTCCAGGTATAAAAAAACCTGCACGTGGCAGGCTCAATCAAATCATGTGATACAAGGTTATGAGGGTGTATCTTCTTCATTGACGTCACTATCATCGCCATCGTTTACTGTTTCACTTGGATCCGGCATGCCTTGTTGTGTACTGCTGAATGTCAAATCCAATTCCGAATCTTTTTGTCGCTCTGCGGCTATTTGCCCCGTCACGTCGCTGGGATTGCCACCACGCTCGCGGATCACTTGAGAGCGTGATTTAAATCCTGCTAAGACAGCTTCAGTATCCGCTCGGGTTTCTTTTTGTGGATCAATCCAGGGGATTGCAGGGCCACGAAAATCAGCATGGTCAATCGTGTTAATATCAACTGACCGCGGTAATGTTACCAGTCCGCTAGCGACAACCATGCGGACAAAGCGTCGCCACAGAGGTCTTGAAAATTGCTCGATAAATTCATCTCGCAAGACCGCATAATGTACTGACTGCTCAACGAGTTCTTGGCGTTGTGCGCTGTAAGTGCCGTTATAATCTTTGGATATGCTACTAAAGCTACTGCTGGTGCCAGAGGCCACTGCGCGTAACATCGCGTTGCGAAAATCATTTAATAAGGCACTGGGCCGATTGCTCTGTACCACGCCCAATTCTTCACCGGGGCGTAAGTTATCGAAAAACATCCCTGGCTTCATTTCAAACTGGCGCTCCATGACTTCACTAGTGGTGGGATCAATCCCAGCCAGGCTTTCCAGCGGCTTTTTAATAAAGCCTGTCATGGCAGCAGCAACTCTGGCAGCGGTACGCTCGGATTCTTCATACTGCTTAATATCATCCAGTCGCGTAAGCACACTAGCAAACACAGAAACGCCACGAGTTTGGCGAATACGCTTGGTCACTTTTAAGTGGATCACATTTTTGGCATTAATTCGTCGAGTATCATGGTTAATTAAAATAATGTCGTTGCCTGGGTGCTCACGAAACACATGATAAAAGCGTGGCTTACCCCAGCGATCTTTTTCAACACCTTGTACTAAACGTTTTTTTTCATCGTTTAAATCAAAGGGTAAATAATCCGACTCAAATAATTCGACTGATAGCGGCACAGGTGTGCCGTGACGTAATCCTCTGACATTACCTTCTAATATATGCAGCAGTACTTCGCCATCACGTAACCAAGCGCGGCAGGCTAGACGGCAGACTTTGTTCCAGTGATATTCACCGGTTACATCAGGGCTTAACATCCACTCTCTAAATAAATTCAGCAGTTGGGTGTTGGCTTGTGGATCTAAATTGCCTTGACGGTTTTTTACTTGAGGCTCAACTGCGATGTTGACGCCAACAATATTATTAACCAACACATCCAAAACACCATTTGCTAAATCGTGATTTTCTTCTAAATGACGCGCTTGTACACGAAGCTGATCACCCGCGCGTGCAACGACTGAATCACCACTGCCACGATCTTGAGTTAAGCGATGTAAGCGGGTTGGTTTAGCCGCTTCATAAGCGCGCATCATTAGCCGAGCCTGCACACGCTTCATTGCCCATGAAGGGAATGTCGCGGAAATTAATTTATCGATCACATTCATTCGCTAAAACTCACTATGGAATGTCTTGGCACAGGATTGGTGTTACTCAAACGATTAATTTGGTCTTGCCAGAAAATAATTTGCTTGCGTATTTCATCTGCATTTTCATACGTCAGTGTGCGCAGGCCGGATGAGGAAGAAATGCTGACGGTTTTTCCTTCTGCCACATCAAGACTAGCTTGCAGCCATCTGGATAGCTGTTGTTTTGACTGACCTAATGTTAACTGCGCCATAACGTTTACCTTTCAAACCAACTGCCGCCACTGGAATTGATCCAGCTCGGACCGTTGGAGGTTGTTTGTTGCTTTACACCCGTTTTTTCAATCGCCGCTTGTGGTTTTTCTGGCAACGCTTGCATTTGTGGATTTAAAATATAAAGAGCAGCGGTTGCGTAGACTCTAACGTCTAATGCTTCATTTCGTGCGCCTGATGGTTTCTCAAATGCAATATAGGATTTACCTAAGCGATGTCGTGTCACCATTTTCTCAGATGTTAATTGCCGAAAGTAATCCAAGTCCGCGTTATACACGCCTAAGGTGTCACTCACCGGGAAATGACAATACCCAGGCCCTGGCTCTTGTATCTTCAGGCGGCTGTAAATCAGCGCTTTCGCGGTATCCGTGCCTACGGCATATAAATTGACTTTGCCCATGTTTGTTTTCGTTGGACGACTGACAATGGGTTTTCCCATTTGCGAGCTGCCTTTAATCGCCAACACGCGAAAGGGGTAACGCTTGCAGTAGCGATATACTTGCATCGTATGATGGCCACCGGTATCAATGCAGGTGGCTCTAATCTCAAGTGGTATTCCCGACTCATGCTCGAATTTTCTAAATAACACTTCATCAAGCTTGCGCCAGAGTTCTTCCTCAGCCGGGTTGCCACGAATAATGTCATAGCGTATGGACCAGCATTCTTCACCGGGTCCCCACGCAATGGTTTCAATTTCAAGTCGATCGTTCTGCACGTCAACACCGGCTGTGAGCAATACCGCCTTTTGCGGCACCAAGGGCCCGTAATATTCGCGACGTTGATAGAGTGCATCTTCTGAAATGCTTTCACCGGCTTCTTCCCAAGTTTCACCGAGCGATGTATTTACCCAGGTTTTTAAAGTCTCAGGTAATTTTTTAGCTTCCAGAAAATTAATCACAATTTCAGACCACTTTACCCAGGGGCTGTAAATTTCATTTAAATGAAATCCTGCAATGCCACGTGACGTATCGGTTGCACGCCATTTACCTTGTGACAACATCCCTAGTTTTTGCTGATTAGTGATAACCATATGGCAGTGTTCACATTCATAATGTGCCGTTTCAGGTTGATCTTTTTCCCATTTCACATTAGCCCAACTCAGCGCTTGGTATTCATTACAGTGTGGGCACGGCACAAAGTAGCGTCGTTGATCGGATCCATCAAAAGCATATTCAATGCGTGAGATCCCTTTAATCGTTGGTGTGCTGGTTAAGAGCAGTTTGCGATTCCAAAATGTCGTACTTCTTTTTCGTGCCAAGTTAACCGGATCACCTTCAGCACCGGCTGAGGCCGGATAACGATCCACTTCATCACATAACACAATCCTAATCGGACGGCTTGCCAATGATGCGGGACTGTTACCCCCGGCCATCGTTATGTGACCACCAGGGAATTGCTTATGTAGCATAGTATTGCCACTGTCCCTGGCACGGGGATCTTTTACTTTGCCTTTCAGCGATGGCGTATCCCGTAACATGGGTGCTAGGCGATCTTTCGACCAGGCTTGAGCCATCTCTAGTGTGGGTTGTAGTACCAGCATCGGTGCTGGATCTTGATCGATGTAATAACCCACAATGTTATTTAAAATTTCAGTTTTGCCCACTTGGGCACTGCACATCACTACCACGGTGTGGATAGCCGGATCATTAAACGCATCCATAATGCCTTGCTGGTAAGGTGCACGATCAGTGCGCCATTGCCCTGGCTCAGCACTACTTTCAGGACTCAGTCGTCGGTATGCATCGGCCCACTGACTCACTGTTAGATCCGGTGGTGGCCGCCACGCCTGGCTGGTCTCCTGTTGTAAACTCTGTATCGTTGTGATCAGCACCATCAACCTCATTGTAGGGATCGGCTAGCTCGGTGAGCGCTTCATAAATTGTTGTCTTTAGCAGTGCTTCGACTTCAGCCATTTCTTGTAAGCCCGTCACTTGACCTGCCATTTTGTTTGGCAGGCTCAGTAGCTTTGCACGGGCATTGGTGATCATTTCAACCCAGGTTTCAGAAACATCTTCCACCGTTAACAGTTTGCCTCGCAGCTGCTCCAGCAACAATGATTTTTCATCGGCTTGCAGCTTGGTTAAGCGCGCGCGTTCTTTGTGGTAATCCACGCTTTCCAGCGATTGGCCAGAGGCGCGGTCTTGCAGGTATTGCACGTACCCACGTATCGAATTTTCTAAGTCGTATCGACCCCGCTCATTTTTGGGGATCACGCCTTCTTGTGATAATTGTTGGATGCGGCGTTCCGTCAAATTAAGTATTTTGGCTATGGTTGTCACTGGGTATGTAGGGAGATCCATAATTGCCTCTAAATTAATGCTCTGAAACGAAGCACCCATTTCGGTTTTGTGCCTAGCTAAAAATCGCGCGTCTTGCC
>CBDUPD010000002.1:0-20585 GCA_965368985.1 uncultured Spongiibacteraceae bacterium
CCTACAGCCATATCACCGATATCAAAGGTTAATATTCGGCCATCATCACTCAACACAGGATCAACTGTAGGCAGACCATTCACTTTCGTTGTTCCAGCCATAAAACGAACACCAACAGGCAACTTGTCAGAAAGAACAACATCAATCGCATCTATAGATAATTGATTAGTCAGATCCAGTGTATAAACAACAACATCATCATAGTCTACTGAGGGGTTATTAACCTGATTCGCCAAAAACAAACCCGCTACAGGTTTGCCAACACGTATCGAAGAGATCGTATCTGTCAATTCGACATCATTTGCATTAAAGACTGCAAGAATAGGACTCACGCCAGAAACCGTATCAGGAACAACTGCTAAAGTGATAGGTATATCAATACTTTGCTCTGGTGTTATTAAATCGTTAAATGTCAGTAACCAGCTACCATCATCTTGCTGAATTACTGTATACAATGGGTTATCAGAAAAGCTTGCCATTACTCCTTCTGGAAAAGTAAGGGTAATCGTTCCATTTTCAAGATCGTTAACACCTGTATTCGTTAGATTAAGCGTCAATATTTGCGATAACTCTTCATTTATTACTATTTCATCCTGATCAAAACTTAAGGTACTTTCATTATAATCTGTCAATATTGCCGTTACTAAAGCCTCCGCCCTTGCAACAACTTTGGTATTTTCACTCGTCATATATGCCGGCTCACCAATGACAACTGTTAGAGCCGAATAAGAAAGCTGTGACATTAGCGTTAAAAGCAAACCAAACAGCAGCGCAGCAGTGCTTCGCAAGAAGCCCTGCTGTTTAATGCTAACTATCTGGTTCACTAAACGCATAATATCAAGCTACAGGTTTAGTCAACAGTAACCCGGAAAGTAACAGTTGCTGAAGCAGCAGCCTGAACATCTCCAGAGTTAAGAACAGAACCTGCATCATTGACCGTCATACCTGCAATCAATGGACTCACACCTGCAATATCAGCAGAACCTGTTGTATTCGGCCATACATTGTTCAGTGTTGTTGAGCTCGCTACATATGTTGTAAATGCAGGAATAACATCACTTAGAACAACACCCGCCAACGCTGATCCTGCAGGAGCAGTAACAACCAGTGCGTATTCCAGAACCTCTGTAGACTTGGCTGTTACAGCACCGCCAGTACTATAGAAGTTACTACCATGAATCGATACCGCTCCACCACCAGGACCGTTCGGTGTTGTCACATTACGCACATACTTGTTAAATACCACTTCAACAACAGTAGTGATTGTTTCATCAGTAGCGAACTCTGTATTATCAGCTTGAGATACAGCAAAAACATCCATATCAACTTGCGGAGTACCAACAGGTGCCGCAACAACCGTTCCAACATCCGGGATTCGTGCAGTAAATGTTTGTCGCTCTGAAATCAGGTCACCCACATTAACATCGGCAGTTAAATTCGATGTCAGCGTGATACTTGCGTTAGTCCCATCATCAGAAATACCACCAGCAGCTATGGTATATTCCGTACCACCTATAACTACCGTATCTCCTGCTTCAAGGCCATTCACTGAAGCATCAGCAGTACCATCTGAAGGAACAGAAATAGTTGCATTACCTGAAGCTACAAATGTATCAGCCGCCGTCGCACCCAATGTAACCGAGGTAATTGGAACAATTCCCTGGAAGAACGTTGGCGCAGGCGATGTACTTTGCATATCAGCATTAGGTGTTAGTACCGAGGGATTACCTCCGTTAAGCAATTCATATACATCACCACCATTAGCATTGGAAGTAATCGTATACGTATAATCAACCGTCTGATTCTCGGCCGTTGTTTGATCTGGCGGAGTAGACAAGGTTGGCGCTGATGGCGTTAAAGCCACAGTAACAGACACCGACGCCTCTATTGGCGATGTTAAACCGGTGTAATTCAGTTGTGCTGTATTGGTTAGCGTTGTATTGGCAGGGGTAATCGCAGTAGCGACACCTGGCAACAATACAGCTAACGCAAACAGCGTTAATACTATTTTGTTTTTAATACTCATAATTAAAACCTTTTATTATGCGTTTAATAAAATGCCGCCCTCCAAAGAAGGCGGCGATGCTTTTAATCAATCGTTAGACGATATCTGATTGCAGTCTGGTTAGACGGATCATTACCCACCTCACCAACATCCTGAACAGTACCACCTGTTCCTGCACCATCTTCACTACCACCTACACCTGCATAGACGGTAATTGTGTTACCAGAAACACCGATTACACCACCAGCCACAGCATCAGACTCAGTGTCTCCTGCAATTGGCGCATCAAAAGTTCCATCACCATTTGCATCAACTACAAGTGAAGAAGCGGTATAGGTTGTGTAGGTTGGCATGGTATCGGTAAATACCACGTTATCTGCATCAGCAGAACTTGAGTTAGTTGTAACTACCAAATACTCAAGAGTCTCACCAGGATTACCTGTCACACCAGCGGTGTAGTAGGTAGCGCCGTAAATCGCAACACCCCCACCAGAGTTCTTGCCAGGTGTTGTGATATTACGCACATACTTTGTAACACTTAATGTCACACCACGAACCAGAGTCGTGAAATAATCAGCACCAGTCGCCTGAACAACATCGGTGTTTCCACCTGTTGCCAAACTACCTGTAGCTGTCAGGTTATGCTGATGCTCACACAAACCACCACTACCACTGAGAGTACCTGAAGTACCCGTACCACCGTAAGTAACAGTAATTTGCTCACCGATTTGCACACCGGCAGCACCCACATCACCCGTAGCATCACCCGTTACAACCAGGCTATCAGGTAAAATACCTGCACCTGCAGCAGAGCTAACAACGGTATATGTAGTTGCACCAATCAGCACAATATTACCGGCTGTAAAATCAGCGGGAGTAAGATTACTAACAGGAATGGTTGTCTCATTAGGGCCAGCAGCATAGACACCCGTACCAGATGATACAGTTGCACCTAATGTTGTAGGTGTTGGCGTCAAACCAAATGACTCTGCAGTTAATGCTGATGTACCACCAACACAAGACACCACAGTGTTATCGGTAAGTGTATAGGTATCACTACCATTACCCGAATTGGTTAACGTCAATGTATACCCTGAAGGCAACGCAGAATTTGAACCAATCGTTTGATCCGAAGGAGCAGTTCCCCACGTCACAGCTGGAACCAGATCAACAGTCACATCAACCGTTGCAGTTACAGCAGTTTGTGGAGCACCACCCGTATCATCATACGCAACACTTACCGTGTTTCGTAAAACTGTTCCGGCCGAAGTGTTTGCCTGCGCAATTTCAGTAAACATCAAGCTGCTTAAAGCCACTGCCAACAACACTCCTCCTTTACGTTTAAAGCCACTCGGGCTGAAGTTTATCGTTTTCATAGTTTTTACCTTTGTTTTTAATTTAAGTTTTAGTTAATTTTTTCATACTTAATTTACGTTAGTTTTATGTTGATTCGTGTTATGGAGGACCCTGCCCCGAGTCCAAAATCAGTAATTTTCTTTTTCTCTGAAACGACGAAGGCCCTGCGCGAGCAAGGCCTTTTATTCGTGAAATTAACTTAATATGTTTGTTAGGAAGCTTGACACACATAATAGCCTCCTAATTTAATATAATTTGAAACCCAACTCTCCATGTTGTATTACCAGACATATCCGTTGTTGCCTGCATATTATGTTTGTAGCTTTTCGGAGCTAACTTATCCGGAAACATAGTATTCATTGCTAACTCCTAATTGACTTTAATTTTGAAACCAACCGTCCCTGACTTACCAGCAGGCACTTCCTTAACTACCCACAAAATATCTGTATAGGTATCTGGCGTTGCTTTTCTCTTGATTTTTTTCCCGTCTTCTCCTGTTATCTCATAAGCCAGAAGACTGGGGCCTTTAAATGTCTTTCCTGAATCAATAGAAAACTGTATATCAGCGCCATCACCCCAGGCACTATCCAGAATATAAGTGGAGTTATCAGGAATTTTATTGTTTAACCTGATATTTCTGGCATCTTCATCACCAACGTTTGAATATGTCAGGGTATAAATAACCTCATCACCCTGCTCAACCGTATCGGTAACTACTCGCTTTTTAACCAGCTTGCCTTTCTCCTCTACAGTCACCTCTTTTTCAGCCACCATATCCAGCGTGACTTTAGGCGCTGAAAATACAGCCACCGAAAAAAGTAAACTCGTTAGTAACAAAGTGTTTTTTATCATTTTCATACATCTCTCCACTATTTAAAAAAATTAATTAACTTCTACTTGGTAGGTTATTGTAAAACTTGTTCCCGCAGGCATTGAGCCCGACATTTGAATTCTCCAATCGGTTACCTTGCCATCAAAACCGGCAGAGGCACCATCACCACCAGAAACCAATGGCGAATACGTATATCCATCCGCTCCGTTATCTTCGGTATAGGTACGGGATGATATTGAAAGCGTTGAATCAATTGCATTAAAAGAAAATGGATCAAGACCGTTCCCTGCATTGTTATCCCAATCGATATCTATTGCACTGTACGCACTCATATCATCATCAAGCAGCACATCAGTCGCATCAGCCACCCCCATATTTTGCACAGTAATCGTGTATTGAATAACATCCATGGGATTTGCCGAAGTACGATTTGAAACTTTTGTAATTGACAATAATGGCAATGCGGGAGTTATCGCCACATCAACAGAACCTGTACTATTGGTATCATCTGTATCAGGAACATCCAGTGTCACTGTGTTAGTTACCGGATCTGCTACTGTATTCGCTACTACGTTTATGGTGATACTTGCACTTCCACCCAAGGGAATATCACCGGCAGCCCATACACCTGTTACTGGATCATATGTCTCACCTGCCGAATGGGAAACATAAGTCACCTCGGCAGGCAATAAGTCTGTTAGAGTAACTGCTGTGGCATTGCCAGCACTCGCTACCGAATGATCAACCGTTATTGTATAGCTAAAAGCCTCACTCACAGTCACACTGGCCGCACTAACCGTTTTGGCAACCTGCAAATCATAGGTGACAATTCCCCCGGGCGGTCCATCCATATTATCAATAATACCGCTTGGCAAATTGGTGTTATTACCCGATGAAATATGAAACCGAATTGACTGAGGCCCCACACAACCAGCACAGACTTCAGACCATAAAACCTGCGTTTCCATTTCGACGCCGGCATTTGCACCCGCAGTATTCCCACCTTTGATCGACGCCGGCAGACTGTAGGTTTGCCCTGCACCTAACGAACCCGGCATGGTATAACCATCGCCACCTACAATCACATCACCCCCTGGAAGAGCAGGATTGTATGTATACAATGCGATGGTTGTGATGCCATTGCTTCCTCTCCATCCTACATGCAGCACTCTTTCTGTACTGCTTAACGTGCCATTACCATCTGCATCAAAATAGAAATACCAGTCTGTAATATTTGTGGTGCTGGCATAGCGATTAACATATAAATACAAGCGGTTATTATCGAAGGTATAAGCAAAGGTTTTTAGATCTCGACCCGTACTCTGTAATAAACACCCCCCCGGTGAAGGAGTCGCCTTGAAGGAGGCATCCAGATCAAGGCAAGTATTCGGCAATGTAATGGCAGACTCAATTTGATCAAACGAATTCTGACCCGGGTTAGTTGTGATATCTGTAGGTGTTGTCCAGTCGGTGAAATTGCCATCAATCGTGATTGTTCTCTGTATGACTGCCGATTGAACAGACGCAGTTATCCCGAGCCAAAGAATCAGCCCAAACAGCAACTGCTTGTTCACATGCACAAAAGTATGCATCTTTACACCTCAATCGAGCGGGGTAGACTTTGTAAAAAAATGTAAAATAATCTTTTTTATCAGTAACTTAACCAAGAGTCATTACTTCAACTATAGCATCCAATAAGCCAATCATTACCTGGTAAACGCAAAATAATGTAAACAACTTATTAACGATTAATTAATGACTGTATTTCAATAACTTAGCCAATAATTTCTATGATCTTGTCAACTTGAAAAAATAAACTTTGTTTTAAATAAAATTGATGCAAATAACATTCCATCATTAAAAACCTGTAATTTACAGTATAGCCTTTAATTTCAATGATTTAACTTAAAAAACGACCTTCAATACACCCCAAACAACCAATAATCAGCTTGCGTACAACACCACTCATACAAACGGATGATTCAATTAATGCTTAAATTCACTAACATGCAGCTATAATCATAAAAATAACCCCAAACAGTCTTTAAATTTCATGAAACAGACAAAACACACCTTCTGTCGTATATGCGAAGCCTCCTGCGGCCTTATTACCGAAATTGACGATGGAAAAATCACATCCATCACACCCAATAAAGATCATATTGGTACTGATGGTTTTGCCTGCATGAAAGGCCTGCATCAACACAAGATGTATGACTCACCTGACCGTCTCAAATTCCCGTTAAAAAGGGTTGGTGACCACTTTGAACGCATCAGCTGGGAGCAAGCACTGACAGAAATTGGCACAAAGGTTAAAAAATTGCGGAAAGTCAGCCCTCAAGCCATCTCCATGTATGTCGGTACAGCTGCAGGCTTTAGTATTTTACATCCCGTTTTTGCTGAGGGGTTTATGCAAGGCATTGGCTCTCATAATATCTTTTCATCCTCAACCCAGGATTGTGCCAACCGGTTTGCCTCGGCCGCTGAAATGTATGGGTTCCCTTTTCACCAACCTTTTGTCGATCTTGATAACGTTAAATGCATGATTGTTGTCGGCACAAATCCAGTAGTTTCCAAGTGGACATTCTTACAGGTTGCCCACCCTGTCAAACGGCTAAAAGAGCTAAAGACACGAGGTGTACAAACTATTTTTATCGACCCAAGACTCACAGAATCAGCGAAGATCGGAACAAATCACCACTATATAAGACCAAATACGGATGTTTTTTTCTTTCTGTCTTTTCTTAATGAACTGTTTATTCAGCAAGGTGTAGATGAGGAAAAAATCAGCCAAACCATGACCGGTATTGATGATTTAAAATTACTTGCTGCAGACTGGCCAGCGGATAGAACAGCCGCTATTACCCATATTTCAGCGGATGATCTTAAAAAGATAGTAAGTACTTACATCGGGTCAAATGCCTCAGCCATTGTCACAGGCACAGGCATTGGCATGGGTAAACACGGAACCCTGGCGCACTGGCTGGCTGAAGCCATTAACGCCATTAGTGGCAACCTTGACCGTAAAGGTGGCACCCTGGTTGGTGAAGGCATTTTTGATTTTGCCGGCTTCTCCAAAAAGAAGGACTTATTCAACAGGGAAGCACGTTCACGCATCGGCAACTTTCGTGAGCTAAATGGCGGCTTTCCTGGTGGCATTCTTGCTGACGAAATACTGTCTGAAGGAAACGATCAAATTAAGGCGCTGTTTGTTACCGGCGGCAACCCAATAATGACGATGGCGAACTCAAAACGTCTGCAAGAAGCATTCTCCCAACTTGAATTACTGGTTGTTACTGATATCTATCTTAACGAAACAGCCAGTTTAGCCCATTATGTATTACCTGCTACCTCACCTCTGGAACGTGCAGATTTACCCTTTATATTTCCACTCATTCTAGGCATGCAGTCAAAACCTTCTCTGGCAGCAACAGAGGCTATTGTTGATCCTGACGGGGAACAACGCGACGAGGCAACCATTTATACCGACCTGGCAACAGCTTGTGGCGTAGGGCTTTTTGGCTCAAAAACGGTGCAAGTGATTTTACGCCTTATGCGCTTCGGCAATGGGTTAATCAACAACAAAACTTCACTACCTATTGAATTTCTGCTTGATCTGATAGTAAGAAAATCAGGCCGAGGTCGCTTCAGACAACTGGTGAACCAACCCAATGGCGTTAGTTATCCTGGCGCAAAACCTGACTCCTTTCTGGGAAAACGTCTCACAACCGATGATGGCAAGGTACACCTGGCTCCTGATTTATTGCTTGAACAAACCTCCCGACTGCTACAAATATTTACTACAGAACTTGAAGCCGAGCAGTCAGGTGAAATACGCCTGATAACCAAAAGAGCTCACAGCACACACAACTCATGGACTCAGAATATCGAAGAACTCACCAATGGCAAAATGGGGCAAACCAACTATCTCTATATGCACCCTGATGATGCAAAAAATAACAATCTCGACGAATATACAATAGCTGATATTCACTCAAAAACCGCCAGCATTCGCCTGCCCGTGAAATACCTGCCCGAACTTATGCCGGGAACAGCTGCTGTACCTCATGGCTGGGGGCATCAACAAGCCAAAGGGCTTTCTGTTGCCAGTAAAATCTCGGGGGCCAATGTCAATATCCTAGCCGCAGATGGACCCGATAATATTGAACCACTTTCGGGAATGGTACACCTAACAGGCATTGCGGTAACAATTAAACCCGCTGCCGGCCCTCTTGATAGCAATAGTTGGTCAGGCATACCCGAGACACCCACAAACCAAACCTGATAAAAGATTTCAAAATATAACTCAAAAACACGCCTTTTCAACAAACAATATACAATGCTTCAACCAACTTACCTTCATATGAGGCATTCAGCAGAAAAAATCTGCCTCTTGTCAAAAAATTGAAAATTTAATAGAAATCCCCCTATTAAATAGTAGCTTTGTGAGCTAATGTCGTTATTATTGCTAGCAAAGACATGACAAGGAATACTAACGTTGAACGTTCGACCACTATCTCCACACATCGAGAATGTAGAACAACTTCTTACTCATTGTAGCCGCCGTAAATATCCGGCAAAAAGCACGGTCATCTGCGCTGGTGATTCCAGCGACAGTCTTTTTTATATCACTGATGGTTCTGTCACCGTTTTACTAGAAGACGATGAAGGCAAAGAGATGATTGTCACCTATTTAAACAAAGGTGATTACTTCGGTGAAATGGGTCTTTTTGGTGAAGAAGATACACGATCTGCATGGGTAAAAACAAAAACAGCCTGTGAAATTGCTGAAATCAGCTATGAAAAGTTTCTGGCTTTAAGTAAAAGCGAACCACAGTTTTTGTTTGATCTCTCAAAGCAAATGGCAAAACGCCTGAAAGATACCACCCAAAAGGTTGGTGATTTGGCGTTTCTTGATGTAACGGGACGCGTAGCCCATACCTTACTCGACCTGTGTAAACAGCCTGATGCCATGACTCATCCTGACGGTATGCAAATTAAAATCACCCGTCAGGAAATCGGCCGTATCGTTGGCTGTTCACGTGAAATGGCCGGTAGAGTATTAAAAACCCTTGAAACCCAAGGCCTGGTCTCGGTAAGCGGTAAAACCATGGTAGTTTTTGGAACCCGCTAGTTTAATACCTGTCATTCCCGCGAAGGCGGGAATCTATCCTTAATAAATTGATCACGATTCAAAACTTCAAGGTTCCCGCCTTCGCGGGAATGACCAGTTGACGGTTAAAAGAATAACCTCTTCAGCTCTGCACCGGGGTCTTCTGCCCGCATAAATGCCTCACCCACCAGAAACGCATTAACATTATGTTCACGCATGGCTTTCACATGCTCATCAGTATGAATACCACTCTCGGTAACAACCAAAACTTTCTCGGGAATAATATCTAACAGGTCATAGGTATTATTCAAGCTGGTTTCAAATGTATGCAGATTACGGTTGTTAATACCTACCATATCAAGCTGCATGGCGAGTGCAATATCCAGCTCTTCTCTGTTGTGTACCTCAACCAGCACATCCATATCGAGCGCATAAGCCAGATTATATAATTGCTGGAGTAGTTCCGTATCATCAAGAAAAACCGCAACAATAAGTAAAATGCAATCAGCCCCTATAGCACGCGCCTCATACACCTGATAGGGGTCAATAATAAAATCTTTGCGAATAACGGGAATCGATACTTCAGCACGAGCCTGTTTTAAAAACTTTTCATCGCCCTGAAAAAAATCTTTATCGGTTAAAACCGACAAACAGGCCGCACCTGCATCTTCATAGCTTCTTGCAATTTCGGCAGGTACAAAGTGTTCACGAATAACACCTTTACTTGGAGAAGCTTTTTTAACTTCAGCAATAACAGCAGAATCCCCTGCCGCCAATTTATTACGCAACGAAGCAATAAAACCCCGCGGCTCCGTTTGCAATTTAATTAATTTATGCAGCTCGGTAACAGGTGTCTTTTTACTTCTCTCGGCAATCTCTTCATGCTTACGCTTGATGATTTTTTTCAACACCGTAGGGGTACTGGTTTCAATTTTATTGGTATCGTTCAAGACCTAACCTGCCATCTGTGTAAATTCGACAAACTCGTTAAATTTCTGCAACGCCTGCCCTGACGATATAACATCCTGAGCCAAAGCCACTCCCTGCTCAAACGAAGCTGTAATGTTAGCAGCATAAATTGCTGCGCCTGCATTAATCGCTATCATGTCTGCGGCCTTTTCTCCGGCTTCGGTCTCCCTGTCACCCAATGCATCCTTGATCAAACTATAGCTCTGCTCGGCACTATCTACAGTCAGGCCAATCAAACTCCGGCTTTGTAAACCAACATCTTCAGGCTTGATTTTATAGTCTTTAATTTCACCATTATAGAGTTCTGAAACTGTCGTCTCAGTTGCCAGACTAATTTCATCAAGACCATCATCAGCATGCACAACCAATACATGCTGACTACCAAGGCGTTGCAATACTTCAGCTAACGGTCGGCATAAATCAGCATTAAATACACCAATTACCTGGTTCTTGACCCCGGCAGGATTAGTTAACGGGCCCAACATATTAAATATTGTGCGTTGCGCCAATTCTTTACGCGGCCCTATCGCATGTTTCATAGCACTGTGATGAGCCGGAGCAAACATAAACCCCACGCCCAGCTCGTTGATACAACGACCTACCTGCTCTGCATCAAGTGTTAAATCAACACCCGCGACCTCTAATAAATCTGCACTACCTGTACTGGATGACACACTACGATTACCATGCTTGGCAACCTTACCACCAGCGGCAGCCACAACAAATGCTGAAGCCGTTGAGACATTAAAAAGGTTAGATCCATCACCACCAGTACCACAGGTATCTACTGCATTCTCATCATCAACCGTTACACCTGATGCAAGCTTTCGCATCACAGTTGCCGCACCGGTGATCTCATCAATGGTTTCGCCCTTCATGCGTAACGCTACCAGAAAGCCACCTATCTGGGCAGGCGTAGCATCGCCACCCATAATCTGTTCCATAACAGCAATCATTTCATCAGTGGTTAGATCCTGCCGATTAATCACTTTTGACAAAGCTTGTTGAATATTCATGACAAGACTCCTTTAACTTTCCAGAAAGTTCTTTAACAAGGCGTGACCGTGCTCGGTTAATATGGATTCAGGGTGATATTGCACACCTTCAATATTGAGCTCTTTATGCCGTACACCCATGATTTCATCAACATCACCTTCAGGCGTTTGAGTCCACGCGGTAATCTCAAGGCAATCAGGCAAGGTGTTTTTATCAATTACCAGTGAATGATAACGCGTCGCATTATAAGGGCTTGGCAGCCCCTTAAACACACCCACACCGTTATGGTAAATAGGCGATATCTTGCCATGCATCACTTCCCTGGCGCGAATGATATCGCCACCAAATACCTGACCAATACTCTGATGCCCAAGACAAATACCCAGAATGGGTATTTTACCTGCAAAATGCTCAATAGCAGCCATCGAAATACCCGCCTCGTTCGGCGTACACGGCCCGGGAGAAATAACCAGGCGTTCCGGGTTCAGGGCAACAATGTCTTCAACTGTAATTTCATCATTACGGTACACATGAACATCTGCCTTTAGCTCGGCCAGATATTGCACCACGTTATAGGTGAAAGAATCATAATTATCGATCATTAACAACATCGTTATGACTCCCCTTTATCTGAAGATTGCTCTTCATTTAACTGGCCGGAAGGTTGCACCATGGCAACTGCCCTGAAAATAGCACGTGCCTTGTTCATGGTTTCTTTCCACTCCAGGGCAGGTATCGAATCAGCCACTACACCGGCTCCCGCCTGTATATGCAACTCCTTATCTTTAATAACCGCTGTACGAATAGCGATGGCTGTATCCATATTACCATTCCATGAAAGGTAACCGATCGCACCACCATAGATACCACGCTTAACAGGCTCAAGCTCATCAATAATTTCCATGGCTCGTACCTTGGGCGCACCACTAAGTGTTCCTGCAGGCAAACTGGCCTTTAACACATCAATCGCATTTAACCCATCACGCAGCTTACCCTCAACGTTCGATACAATATGCATAACATGCGAATAACGTTCAACAGTCATCTGGTCAGTCAGTTTCACTGTACCTACTTTAGATACTCGCCCTGCATCATTCCGACCCAAATCGATTAACATCAGATGCTCGGCAATTTCCTTGGGGTCGGCCAATAGCTCTTTTTCAAGAGCCAAATCTTCTTCTTCGGTATAACCACGACGACGCGTACCGGCAATAGGTCGAACTGTTACCGTACCATCTTCCATTCTTGCCAAAATCTCTGGCGAAGAACCCACAACATGCGTATCACCCAGGTCAAGATAATACATATAAGGCGAAGGGTTGAGATTACGTAGTGCACGATAAAGGCTAAGCGGCTCAGCAGTAAACGGTATACTCAGGCGTTGTGAAATAACCACCTGCATAATATCACCCGACAACACATATTCTTTTATTCGCTCAACAGCCTGTTCAAATTCCGGCTGCTGAAAACCTGACTTAAAAGCTGATTCCGGTAAGGCATCAGCCGTCTGCCCAGCCGCCAAACTTATTTCAGGCAATGTGATATTGGTACTCGACAGCTGGCTAACTAATTCATCCAAACGCGAATTTGCCTTGGTAAAGGCATCATCTTCTGAAGGGTCAGCCAAAACAATAACATTCATAATTCCGGCAAGGTTATCAAAAACAACAACCTCTTCTGAGATCATTAGAAGAATATCCGGTGTATGGAGCTTATCTGGTGCAGTGGTATTGGCCAGGCGCTTCTCAACATAACGCACAGTGTCATAGGAAAAATAGCCGACAAGGCCACCCTGAAAAGCGGGCAAGCCTTCAATTTCAGCAACTTTGAACTTAGCTTGATAATCAGCAATAAACTGCAACGGGTCATTTACTGTAAAGCGCTCACACTCTTCTCCATCAACCTCAATCACCACATCGTCACCAAAAAACTTGATAACCGTTGAGCAAGGCAAGCCGATCATTGAGTAACGGCCCCATTTCTCTCCACCCTGCACTGATTCAAACAGATAGGAATATGGGCCAGAGGCAAGCTTTAGATAGCTGGAAACTGGTGTATCTACATCCGCCAGCACCTGGCGACTTAAAGGTATGCGGTTGTATCCTTGCTGGGCAAGGGTATCAAATTCTTGTTGAAGCATGAGGAATTCCTTAAGGCTTTTTATATCTATAATACTAATCGTGAAACACAGACAAACAGAACGTTGGTAAGACCTACCATCGCCAACAGCTGATTTTTCTCATGCGGTTCTGTGTTTTCACGCTTTTGCCTCAACCTTAAGGTTAACAGGGTTTGAAAGATGTGATTTTAGGCAATTTTGAACAAAAACTAAAGAAAATAAGGTTTCCAGCGGATATTTCGCTCAATTTTTAGCTTTTTTCATTAATAATCATTCACATGAATGCTATTTATAACCTTTTTCTAGTTTTAGAAGGTAAATTCTAATTCGTGGCAATAAGCTACAGTCATTGTTAACCAAGAGGAGATCCCATTATGAAAAATTGGATGCTTGAACTAGAAGATCATATCGGTTCTGAAGACGCGACTTTAGCAATACAAGTACTCGCAGCAGCTCTCATCGTAACAACCATTATTGCTGGCAACTGGTATATCGTCTTTTAATTTTTAAATACCAGTAGCATTAGAATTCTTTTTTGGGCAGCTTCGGCTGTCCTTTTTTTGTCTCAAAAAAACACTCATAACGCTCACTTTTTTCAACTTACTGCTGTGCACGCTCATTAAAATCAGGTGCAGTACTTTTTCTATCACCTCTTTACCCCCTAACAGCTTAATCTGCCAGGAATAGAAACCCGGTTTTTCCTCTCCCAAAAGAAAGCTGCCCATTTCTTCCCTGCTCTTTTAAACTTCCAATTTTATATGAAATATGAAAAACTGTTCTGCATAAAAAGTGCTACCTGTATTCTTAAATAGCTTTATTCCAGAATCAAAGGGCTTCATGTTGACAATAATATCCTATGAACACTCTGATAAAGCATGGCATGGATTCGAGCCGTTTCTTTCAGAACTAATTGAATTTTTCTTAAGGTTATCATCTTTATGAATCAGGAAAGCACCCGTTCATTTTTGGCCGTATTTTCAATTTTTTTAATTACCTTGTCAGTTTACTTTTTGTTATCACCTGGTCGTATCGACATGACAGATACACTGGTAAGAATGGAAGGAACCAGAGGCGTACTGGCAACTGGCTTTCCTATTATCGATCCTTTTTTATCAAAAACAACCGGGGTAAACAAAACCAGCCTGGGAGAGAATATCTACGCCTCGGCATACGGTGTATCACCACACTTGATATATGCGCCACTACTGAAAATAATTCAGGCATTTAACAACAGCCTTGACTTTGAGCAGTTCTGGTTCTCTCACGTTAATCATCTATTCGCCAGCCTTACAATTGTAATTCTTTTTCTCTTTTATACGAACATGGGGCTCAAGGTAAAAGAAGCTGTATTCTGGTCTTTAATATGTGCTTTTTTTACTCAGTTTTTTGTAACGGCCACATCCTCCTTCTATCAATCTTTTCAAGGTTTTTTCCTGCTTTTATCGGCTTTTCTTGCCTTTAAATCAGGAAGACATCAATCCTGGATTTATGCCTTTGGAGCAGGAGCTTCATTTTTTATATTACTTAATATTAAACCAAGCTATATCGTTTTTTTCCCCGCCCTGATTTTATTGCTGGCAAATACAGACACTAATAAAATCAAGATAACAAAAAACACAATCTATCTGGTTTTGTTGTTTTCATTTATGTGCCTGCTGGCATTCCTGTTTTGGGATTTCTATCGATCTTTTTATGTTCCCTCTCTGGCAACTACAACCTCAAGCGAATCTGCAACTCCTGTTCTGGAAGGTGCCACAAAATCTGTTAAACAATCTATTGAGTTTCATGGCGTATTAACCGGCTTATTTGTTTTGATACTCAGCCCGGGGAAAGGCATACTGTTTTACTCCCCTATATTTTTTGTAGCGTTATTTGGTTTTCGCTATGTTTTCTCAGAGAACAAATTGTTGGCTTTGGCTTCTGCTTATATTGCTATTATCTGGATTTTAGGGATTGCTCAAACTTCTATACCAAGCGGTGATTGGTGCTGGGGGCCAAGATACCTGGTACCGATTGCCCCTGTGATTTTTTTATTTGTTCCTTATGGATATCGAAAACTATTTCAAAATAAACCACATTCGGGAAGAATGTTATTAGGATATTGTCTGATTGTTCAACTCCTGGGATTATCCATGGACTTCCATCAATATTTTTATCGTAATGGTTTAACAGCATTTTTTTGGAAAGATCCCGGTTTTTATACAACCCATTCTCAATTGATTGAACGGCCCATTGATATTTTAGAGGGTATTAAACATGCTAAAACTATCGACCTTTCTGGCCCTTTTCGGCCCGGACCTTTTCCCGATTCATTAACCTATGCAATTTTTGGGGTGTATCACCCTGACCCTGAAATGATGAGACTTTGGATGAAACAATATCCTGTTTTCTGGCTGCCAAGACCATGGCCAATATGGATGCAATTTTTAGATAAAGAAAGACTGCCAATAAATTTATATTTAACAATATTTTTCGGCTTACTAATATTGTTTATTGGTATTGCCATGTTATACATAGCATTGTTCAAAGCTAGAGATAATTCAAGTGATGAAAATGAATACCAACTAAGCCAATAACTCAAGAAACTGATCGATATGCGCAGTAGCGGGCAACTCTCGGGGATCTTCTCCATGGTTATAACCATAGGTCACACATACCGACTGCATACCAGCAGCATTAGCCGCTGTGATATCACTGCTTGAGTCCCCTACCATCAAACACACCTCAACGGGTAGATTCATTGCAGTTAAAACATGAATTAATGGCGCTGGATCGGGTTTTTTAAGCGGTAAGGAATCACCGGAAACTGTGACTTCAAAATACTTTGACAAGCCCAACTCTGTAAGAATTCCCGGAGTAAATTGAGCCGGCTTATTGGTAATCACCGCCATACGCACACCATGCCGCTGTAATTGCCTCAGTACGGTTTTCACACCTTTATATACTTTGGAATTTTTTGTGCTCTGCTCGGCATAATGTTTAACGAATACTTTATGCGCTGAATCTAACTGGCTTGCTTCTACATCTTCTTCTCTTATCTGCAGAGATTCTGCCAGAGCGCGCAATACCAATACTCGCGCACCATTTCCTACCCAACCGCGTATTTTTGACTCTCCGGCCTCCGCAAAACCAAGATCCAACAACATTTTATCTACAGCGCAGCTAATGTCTGGCACACTATCAATAAGCGTACCGTCAAGATCAAAGAAGACAGCCTTGGGTAATTGTCCATTAAACAATGTTGTGATCATTTTACATCTTTATAGTGTTTTTCAGATTGGCATACTTGTCGGGCTAAAACCTGACCTACGGAGAAAAGCCGACAAATCCAGCGCCAGATTTGGATTCAACCCGAGAATTATGAATAAATTTCTATGTTAGATACTGGCAAGCTCTGCACGCATGACATCAATCACAGCCTTGTAATCCGGCTGATTGAAAATAGCAGAACCCGCAACAAAGGTATCAGCTCCAGCGGCAGCAATTTCTGCGATATTATCGGTTTTTACACCACCATCAATTTCAAGGCGAATATCAAGACCACTATCATCGATAAGCTTTCTGGTCTCTTTCAGTTTATCAAGTGTAGCTGGAATAAATGACTGCCCACCAAAACCCGGATTCACTGACATCAACAAGATCATATCCAGTTTATCCATCACATATTTTGCTGCATCCAGACTACTTGCCGGATTAAAAACCAGCCCTGCTTTACAGCCAGCGTTTTTAATAAGCTGCAATGAGCGGTCAACATGCGCTGATGCTTCAGGGTGAAATGTAATATACGTTGCCCCCGCATCAGCAAATTGACCTATCAAGTCATCAACCGGTGACACCATGAGATGCACATCGATAGGTGCGGTTATCCCATAGTCACGAAGCGCCTTGCATACCATCGGGCCAATCGTAAGATTTGGAACATAGTGATTATCCATAACATCGAAATGCACAATATCAGCACCGGCAGCCAATACATTCTCTACCTCTTCGCCGAGACGGGCAAAGTCAGCCGATAAAATAGACGGTGCAATTTGAAAATCAGTCATTGGATTATCCTGGTAATCGTTTTTAGTAAAAATTGGGAACGCTTATTTTAACCTATCAGGCGATTAACTTCATCCAGTCGTTCAGGTGTACCTATATCGTACCACTGCCCTGAATAATACTCACCCGAGACATGATTATTCGCTATTGCCTTAAATAACAGCGGGGCAAGAGCACCTTCAAATATCTGGTAGCGCTCAAATAAAGCCCTGCCCAGAATAGCAATGCCACTATAGGTAAGCTTGTTTTCACCAAGCTTCGATAACACGCCATCGCTGTGCATAACAAAATCACCTTCAAGGTGATGTTCGGGGTTATCCACCAAAACAAGGTGTGCCAAATTGGAACCCATCGGTCGATTCACCAAGGCACTAAACTTATAATCAGTCCAGATATCCCCATTAACAATAATAAAGGGAGCATCCTCACCATTTTGCATCAATAAGGGTAGTGCCCTGACAATACCGCCAGCAGTTTCCAGCGGCTTTTCTTCTCGGGAATAGACAATTTTTACGCCAAAACGGGAGCCATCCCCGCAGCTTTCTTCAATTTTATTCCCAAGATGAGAGACATTAATAACGATATCCCTCACGCCGGCATCTCTTAAACCCTCAATATGATATTCAATCAATGGCTTATCGTTCACTGCCAGAAGTGGTTTTGGTGTTTTTTCAGTTAATGGCATCATGCGCTTACCAAAACCTGCAGCCAATATCATTGCCTTCACAGATTGGCTCCCCAGCTTTGCTTCCTAATCAAAGGCAAAATCCTGTCTTCAAACCACTCCAGAAAATCTTCTGCACATTCCTGCTGCCTGGCAACGGCGAGAACATAATTCACCACCACCGGAAGATCCTGCAAGTAACCATGTTTATCATCCCGTATAGATAAGCGCGAAAAAACACCTAACACTTTAATATGTCGCTGCAAGCCCATCAGATCAAACCAACGCTGAAAAATAGTTTCATCGACGCGTAGCTGGCCTTGCTGTATAAGCTTTTTATAAAAGTATGACACCCACGCACGTACACGTTGCTCTGGCCATACTACATAACAGTCACGCAATAACGAAACCAGGTCATAGGTAATAGGGCCACAGACAGCATCCTGAAAATCTATGGTTACCAGTAAATGATCATCAGTAATCATAATATTTCTCGAGTGATAATCACGATGCACAAACTGTTGTGGCTGATCGAGCGCACTATCAACAAGTTCGTCAAAAAAGCTGTCCAGCATTCTCTGCTCAGCAGCTGAACACTGGTAATCAAGCATCGCTTCAAGAAACCAGGTTTGAAAATAAGACAGCTCGAGCTTTAGTGCTTCCTCATCATAAGCCGGCAATTTAGCCAGCCGGTCTTGGGTAATTGTCAGCATCTGTAACAGCTGATGCATTGCCTGATGGTACCAACTATCAACAGTGTCATCCCTCAGTTGTGGTAACAACAGACGGTCGCCAAGGTCATTCTGCAAAATAAAGCCATGATCATAATCAACAGCAATAACCATTGGCGCCTGAACACCTGCAGCATTCAACAAAGAGGCAATCTCAACAAATTCATGATTTTTTTCTGTTTCGGGAGGGGCTAGCGCAACAATAAACGACTGGCCCGCCACTTCACACCGAAAGTATCGACGAAAACTGGCATCACCAGAGAGTGCCTGCCAATTTAACTCATCAACAGTCGCATTTAATTGATCAGCAACCCACTTTTGCAGCGGTGCTGTGTCTGAAATATGGCTCATTAATTAATTCTGTTTTGATACGATTATTAATACAGCGCCAATCATAATGAGATAGTGAGGCTTTTCACTGCTCTCATGGTATAGTTAGCGCCTAAATTTGTTTATTATTCCACTTTATTCATTGTTCATTTAATCACGCACACGCATTAATGCCAAAGTTCTTTCAATTCATTTTCATTATCACCTGCATCTTCACTTCCTGTGGGGTGTCTTTGATGGCAAATGCCAATGATTCTCTTTGCATTCCCCCAGAACAAAAAAAGACCTATCAACAAGAAAACCTCCCCCACCTTAGCGCCGATGAGTATCATCAAGCCATGCTCAAGGTTGTTGATCAGGCTAATACAACTCTTGATTGGGTTGAAGATACAGAGGCCGGCACAAATTGTGGTGGTTACTACCAAACTCCCGAAAACCCAAACCCGCAATCGCAATCCAAACCTGATGAAGCCGACCTTATTATCAGCGCAACAACAGCAGAAAAAAACCAGGACGGATTCACCTCACTGACAGGAGGCGTTGAGGTTTATCAGGGCCTCCGCCGGTTTCGTTGTGACAGCATGCGCTTCTCTGAGGAACAGCAATTTAGCGAGCTGACGGGGAATATCCAGCTAAGAGAACCTGGCTTACTTTTGTTAGCTGAAACTGCCACTATCGATGCATCCAAACAATACAGCACATTTACTGAAACTGAATATGTCCTGCATGAGCAGCAGGCGCATGGTAAGGCTGGCTATATCAATATTACTGGTGGTGAGAACAACTACCTGACATTAAAAAATACCAGTTTTACCTTGTGCCCACCTTCTGCCGAATTTTGGCTATTTGACGCAAAACGTCTCGAGATTGACGAAGGAACAGGCTGGGGAAAACTGTATTCTGCTGTTTTCAAGGTAGCTGACATTCCTGTGTTTTACCTGCCCTATCTCGACTTTCCTATTGATGATCGTCGCAAAACAGGTTTTTTATGGCCCTCCATTTCCAGTGCTGACAATGGAGGAATTGACTATACCCAGCCTTACTACCTGAACCTGGCACCCAATTTTGACCTTACCTACGTTCCTCGCTACAACAGTGATCACGGTCTTATGAACGGACTGGAAGCGCGCTATAAACACAAATTCAGTGAATGGTCATTTGGCGGCACCTATATAGATAATGATGAAAGAGTTGGTGATGTTGATACCGAAGATGACCCAACACTCGACAAGCAACGCTGGATTGGTTTTATCAAAGAAGATGGCCGGTTCAATGCTAACTGGTCAACCAAGGTAGATTATCAATCTGTCAGTGATATTAACTACTTGAGAGACTGGGGTGTCACCGGTCTCGACATTAAAAAAACAACCAACATCAAACGCCAGGCGGTTATCAAATTTGCCAATGACGACTGGAAGGCTTCAAG
>CBDUPD010000003.1:0-20455 GCA_965368985.1 uncultured Spongiibacteraceae bacterium
TTGAAGGTAATAATAAGGGGTCAATGCTGTTTGCTTCGTCCGGAGATGGCTCGCACTTACAGGCCATGTTGCTTCTTGGTCCGGCTCCCCAGGCATTTTGGTGTATGTGTTTTTCCCGGGGCTACTGAGAGGCAAAATAGTCATTATTGTCACCAGTGAAGTTTCGTCAGTTGAAAGGTCTCAGTGAAGAGGCTATTTTAACGGGTGATTTGTAAGGCTGGGTTTGCTTCAAGTGCTTATCACTTGCATAATTAAACAAAAACACACAAGAGCGATTTTATGTCAGTGTTGGTAACGGGTGGAGCAGGCTATATAGGTAGCCATACTTGCGTCGAGCTATTAAATGCCGGGTTTGATATTGTTGTTGTTGATAACTTTTGTAATAGCCATCGCGAAGCACTTGATCGGGTTAAGCAAATTACGGGTAGATCTTTTGCTGTTTACGAGATCGATATTTGCAATGTGACTGCCATGCAGACTATTTTCGATCAAGAGTGCATCGATGAGGTTATTCACTTTGCCGGGTTGAAAGCCGTTGGAGAGTCGGTTAATGATCCCATACGTTATTATCAAAATAATGTCGCAGGAAGCATCGCTCTTTTTGAGGTAATGCAAAAGAATAGCGTGTTTAAAATGGTCTTTAGTTCTTCTGCAACGGTTTATGGTGACCCACAGACAGTGCCTATTCTGGAAGACTCTCCATTTGCACCCACTAATCCATATGGTACAAGCAAGTTAATGGTAGAGCAGGTTCTGGGTGATTTGGTTAATTCGGATAGTCGTTGGAATGCTGTATTGCTACGTTATTTTAATCCGGTCGGGGCACATGAATCAGGTTTGATCGGTGAAGATTCTCAGAGTATACCTAATAACCTGATGCCTTATATTAATCAGGTCGCTATAGGTAAATTGAAAGAGCTATCAGTTTTTGGCGGGGACTACCCGACCTGTGATGGTACAGGTGTCAGAGATTATGTTCATGTTGTTGATCTGGCTATCGGGCATGTAAAAGCTCTTCAAAAATTTGATGAGCATACAGGTATTACTGCATATAATCTGGGGACCGGGCAGGGATATTCTGTATTAGAGATAGTTAATGCTTTTGAGCGTAATACCGGTAAAGATGTTCCCTATAAAATAAGTGCGCGAAGACCGGGTGATATCAGTACTTGTTACGCTGATGTTTCAGCGGCAAAAGAAGGTTTGGGATGGCAGGCAGAAAAAGGTCTGGATGAGATGATGAAAGATTCATGGAATTGGCAGTCAAAAAACCCCGGGGGTTATGTAGCATAATAGCAGTGTTAGCAATCCGGATTAAAGTTTTCTGTTGAAGCTGAAATATCAGGCAGGTAGCTCCTGGCTTTTCATGGTTTCTGAGAACATCATCCACTGGTTTTTCTCTTTCTTGGCCTCCTTTTTGGCGGTTTCAGCATACGTGATCAGCTCTTTCTTGTCCTGGGTGTGTGACGGATAGATTGCAATACCAATACTACTTTTAATGGTTACAGGGTTTGGGTTGTCTTTCAAGGAGATGGGTTCCGAAATAACCTGAAGTATCTTGTTCGCCATAGGTGTTAGTGTTTCTTCATCAATAATATCTTCATAGATAATCCCGAATTCGTTGCCACCCAATCGGGCAATGGTATCCATTCCTCTAACGTTATGTTCAAGTCTCCGGCTGATTGTTTTTAATATGGTGTCGCCTGTGTCGTGTCCAAGCTCTTCGTTTACTGATGTGAAGTTGTCGATATCAATATAAAACACTGCCCCTAATTTCTTGTGGCGGTTTGAGCGATTTATTGTTTGTGTAAGATTAATATCAAACTGCAGGCGGTTGGCCAGTTTGGTTAGTGGGTCTTGAGAGGCGAGATATTCGAATTTCAATTTTTCTGCGACCACCTCTTTCTTCAAATGTGAGTTAAGTGCATCAAAAACAAACATCAAACCAATCATGGCTGAATAGGTGATGAGCCAGTGTGCCAGATGTTGGATGGGTAAGGTTTCAGGTTTTAATACCTGTAAAAACTCGATGCCATAGGCCAGTGCAATCATCAGGCAGACATGCAAGGTAAGTATGATTTGGGTCCATATTAATCCGGCTCGTTTTCCGATGAGCACAAATGCCATAATGATGGGTAGTATGTTCATTGATATGGCAGGCGCGTTGATAGGGCCACCTGAAATAGCAACGCCGCTGGCAATGCCTGCTGTTGTGGCAAGAATGGTGAGGTTTGCGGCAACGATAAACTGGCTTTTAATCCTTACCAGGAGAATGGAAATAATATAGCCAGTTTGCATGGCAAGCAGGGTTGCGGTGCCAACCAGTCGGCCAATATCGGGGGTGTCTGCAAAAAAGAAGAGCCACAAGGTAATGGCTGTAACCATGACTGAATAGATAAAAATAATGGAGATCAGCACACGCACTTTGTAGAGCGTATCAGCATCTTCTGTTAAGTCATCGGGTATAAGGGTATCGATGATCATATTTTGAATACCTGGCTAATATTGTATTTAAGATTAGCGCATTGGTTTGCCCTTGTCAGCAAACCAATGCAAACCAGTATTCAGGTAGCTATCAAGAATGCTTTTTTAAAGCCTCAAGATAAGGTACACCATGGCGGTGCTGGCTTATTATGGTGGCTACAGTCTGGCCGGCGGGGTTGGTGGCATTGAAATCACGGTTCGCTTGCGCAAAAAAGCCCAGAAACTCCTCAAAATTTTCAAGGCGCATGCTGGTATAGGCTGATTTCAACGCATGAAAATCAGCATTTACACCTTCAGGTGGCTGGATATTTAAAAAGTCTTTTACACGATCTTCAGTCCAGACTTCATCAAGTATTTTTTCTTTGTCTTTTTTTAGCATGTTGGCCTCTATGAGTTGAGCTTTTGCATCAATAGTTTATTGACGATGCCAGGATTAGCCTGGCCTTTTGATGCTTTCATAATCTGTCCGACAAAAAAGCCGGTCATTTTTTTACGTTTGTCAGGTTCTGCAGCTTTGAATTGTGCAACCTGGTCGGGGTTGGCAGCGATAACATCATCAACCATCTTTTCAAGCGCACCTTCGTCACTTTCCTGTTTAAGGCCTTTGGCTTCAATAACCGCATCAGCATCACCTTCTCCGTTGCAGATGGCTTCAAAAACCTGCTTGGCGATTTTGCCGGAAATAGTGCCATCTTTTATGCGAACAATGAGTTGCCCCAACTGTTCTGCTGATATGGGTGAGCTGGCTATTGATGCTTCACTCTTGTTAATCAGGGCGGATACTTCACCCATTATCCAGTTAGCAGCCAGTTTGGCATCATTGCAACTTTTAATGGTTGCTTCAAAGTAGTGGGCCATATCAGCCTCGTCAGCCAAAATGCTGGCATCGTAATCAGATAGGGCATACTCTTTTACAAAGCGTGCATGGCGTTGATCAGGTAGTTCGGGCAGGCTTTCACGTAGTGCCTGAATGGTAGCTTCGTCAATTTCTACAGGTAGTAGATCGGGGCAGGGAAAATAACGGTAATCATTGGCTTCTTCCTTGCTGCGCATTGATTTTGAAACGCCGGTATCACCATCATAGAGGCGAGTCTCTTGTGTAATGGTGCCGCCATCTTCAAGAATATCAATCTGGCGCTCAACTTCGAGTGCTATGGCGTCTTCCATAAACTTGAATGAGTTAAGGTTTTTGGTTTCTGTACGAGTGCCATATTCTTCTTCGCCTTTCATTCGTACCGAGATGTTAACATCAAAACGCATGGAGCCTTGAGACATATCGCCATCTGAAACTCCAACACTGGTAACAATAGAGTGTAGTTTTTTGGCAAAAGCGACAGCTTCTTCAGCGCTGCGCATGTCGGGCTCAGAAACAATCTCTATCAGCGGTGTTCCTGCACGATTGAGGTCGATGCCTGATAAGCCATGAAAATCTTCATGTAATGATTTGCCTGCATCTTCTTCAAGATGGGCATGGTGAATGCGAATAGACTTGGTTGTGCAGTCCTTCAGATTGATATCTACAGTGCCTGCGCCCACTATGGGATAGTCCATTTGTGTGGTCTGGTAGCCTTTGGGTGAATCCGGATAAAAATAGTTTTTACGATCAAACACCGAACGATGATTAATCTCGGCATTAATAGCCAGGCCAAATTGAATGGCCTTGTTGAAGGCTTCTTTATTGGGTACAGGCAGTATGCCCGGTAAGGCCATATCTACAGAATTGGCTTGTGTGTTAGGTTCTGAGCCAAAATCAGTAGAAGATCCCGAGAATATTTTTGATTTTGTGGCCAGTTGCACGTGTACTTCAAGGCCGATAACAGTTTCCCATTGCATTTTTTGAGCTCCTCTTATACGGCCAGACCGGCAGTTTTTGTATGCCAGTCCGTCAGTTGTTGGTATTGATGTGCAGCGTTTAAAATTCTGGATTCTTCGAATGGTCGACCGATAAGCTGAAGACCAACAGGTAATTCGTTTTTGAAACCACAGGGTATGGATATGGCGGGTAATCCGGCCAGATTTACTGCAATGGTGTATATGTCTTCGAGATACATTTGTACGGGATCAGACGTTTTTTCACCCAGCTTAAATGCGGGCGATGGCGTTGTTGGTCCAAGGATAAGGTCAACTTCAGCAAATGCATTATTAAAATCGTTTTTAATCAATCGGCGTATTTGCTGTGCCTTGCGGTAATAGGCATCATAAAATCCAGCAGACAGGGCATAAGTGCCCACCAGAATGCGACGTTTAACTTCTTCTCCGAAGCCTTCTGCACGTGTGCGTGTATACATGTCCATCAGGTCTTGTGGGTCGTCACAGCGATAGCCATAACGTACACCATCAAAACGAGACAGGTTGGCAGAAGCTTCTGCAGGCGCCACAACATAATAGGCAGGCACTGCAATATCGGTATGAGGCAGGCTGACTTCTTTAATTTCAGCCCCGGCAGCTTCAAATTCCTTGATGGCATCTTGAACAGATTTTGCAATGTCAGCATCAAGGTCAGCCGTCAGGTATTCTTTGGGTACGCCAATCTTGAGCCCTGCCAGTGAATTGTTTAGTGAAGCAGTATAGTCTTCAACCGGGTTAGGCATGCTGGTTGAGTCTTTTTCATCATAACCTGCCATGACATTTAATATAATGGCTGCATCTTCAGCGGTACGTGTAATAGGGCCTGCCTGGTCAAGACTTGATGCAAAGGCAATCATGCCAAAGCGTGATACACGGCCATAGGTTGGTTTTAAGCCGGTTAAGCCACAGAGTGCAGCGGGTTGGCGAATAGAGCCGCCAGTATCGGTGCCGGTTGAGCCTGGGGCAAGCAAGGCGGCAACTGCAGCAGCAGCACCACCCGATGAGCCGCCGGGTACGCACTCAAGATTCCAGGGGTTTTTCACGGGTCCGTAATAGCTGCTTTCGTTTGAAGAGCCCATGGCGAACTCATCCATATTGGTTTTACCCAGCATCACCGAGCCGGCGCTATTAAACTTTTCAATAACGGCTGCGTTATAAGGTGCGATGAAATTATCGAGCATTTTTGATGCGCAACTTGTGCGAACACCGTCTGTGCAAAAAATATCTTTATGGGCGATAGGTATACCGCAAAGGGCAGGAATGTCTCCGCCTTTGGCAAGCATTGCATCAGCTGCTTTGGCTTGAGCCAGTGCGATTTCATCAGTGACGGTGATAAAACTGTTAAGTTCGCCATCGATTTTTGTTATGCGATCAAGAAAGTGCCGGGTTAATTCAGCACTTGAGAAAGCCTTGGTGCGCAAGCCCTGAATTAATTGGGCTATTGTTTGCTCGTGAATGGTTTGCTGGTTCATTCGGCTTCCTTAATCAATAACTTTAGGTACAAGAAATAGCCCGTTTTCTGACTCAGGGGCATTCTTCAATAATTTTTCGCGTTCATCGGTAGCGGTAACAATGTCTTCACGAAGAACCTGTACGGCATCATGCGGATTGGCCAAAGGCTCAACATCACTGGTGTCGATTTGTTGCATTTTATCTACCAGAGCCAGTATCTCATTGATACTCTCAGTGACTTTTGGAATCTCTTCTTCACTGACTTTGATACGAGCCAGTGTGGCGACTTTTGCTATGTCGTCTTTGGTAATGGACATTATCTGCTCCAATTTGATTAATATTGAGAGAGTGTTGCTTCTCAGGGTGCGTAACTTACCATATTTACGACTTGCCCAAAATGCCTATCACTGCTAGAGTCGCGAGATTCATCATAATAATGGCAATTAATGCCTGTAATACCCTCAATACGTGGGTTGGAGCAAGTTTATCGGCTCCATAATAAAGATAGTTTAGGGATTTCTTACATGTTTATTAAACGTCTTCGAGGCATGTTTTCCAACGACCTTTCAATCGACTTGGGAACGGCCAACACGCTGATATATGTTCGTGACAAAGGCATTGTACTTGACGAGCCTTCCGTGGTTTCAATTCGTATACATAATGGCCAGAAAATTATTGAAGCTGTGGGTTCTGATGCCAAGAGAATGTTGGGTAGAACACCAGGTAATATCACTGCTATTCGCCCTTTAAAAGACGGTGTTATTGCAGATTTTCAGGTTACAGAAAAGATGTTGCAGCATTTTATAGCCAAGGTTCATGAGAACAAGCTGATTACACCCAGTCCGCGAGTTTTGGTTTGTGTGCCCTGTAAATCTACACAGGTAGAGCGTCGTGCTATTCGTGAGTCTGCCTATGGTGCAGGTGCTCGTGATGTACGTTTGATTGAAGAGCCGATGGCCGCAGCTATCGGTGCAGGTCTTCAGGTAGAAGAAGCGAGTGGCTCAATGGTTGTTGATATTGGTGGTGGTACTACTGAAATCGCCATTATTTCGTTGAATGGTATCGTTTATTCGGATTCGGTACGTGTGGGTGGTGATCGCTTTGATGAGGCCATTGTCAGCTATGTACGTCGTAAATACGGCAGTCTGATTGGTGAAGCGACTGCAGAGAGAATAAAGGAAGAGATTGGCAGTGCCTACCCCGGCGGTGATGTGCACGAGATTGATGTGCGTGGTCGTAATCTGGCTGAAGGTGTGCCCAGAAGCTTCATTCTTAACAGTGATGAAGTGCTTGAAGCGCTGCAAGAGCCTTTGGCATCGATTGTTACATCGGTGAAAAGTGCGCTTGAACAATCACCGCCAGAATTGGCCTCGGATATTGCCGAGCGAGGTATTGTGATAACAGGTGGTGGTGCTTTATTAAGAAACATTGATAAACTGATTGCAGCAGAGACCGGTTTGCCTGTTGTGATTGCTGAAGATCCGTTAACTTGTGTTGCCCGTGGCGGTGGTAAGGCAATGGAAATCATGGATATGCATAAGCTGGATCTACTTTCGACCGAATAGTTGTTTGCTTGAACTGGTAGGAGTGCCCGTATCAAACCATTATTTCAGCAAGGACCTTCAGTTGCCGCTCGTGTATTACTTGTATGCTTGATCACGGCTATTCTATTTGGGCTTGATTACTTTAAGCTTATTGATCCTGTTAAGTCTTATTTACTTTCTGCAACAAAACCCATTTATTGGGTGGCTGACCTGCCAAATAAATTTACTGAATGGGGTGGGGATGAGCTTAATAGCAGGGAGAACCTTGAAATTGAGAATGCCCGCCTTCAGCTTGAGAATATTGTCTTGCAGTCCAAAGTTCAGCAATTGGCAGCGCTTACCATTGAAAATGTGCGCTTGCGGGAGTTATTAAATTCCACAGCCCTGATTGAAGAGAATGGCCATGTTGCTGAAATCATTGCTGTTTCCCCTGACCCTCAAGTGCACTATGTGATGCTGAATAAAGGCTGGATAGACGGCGTTTATGAAGGGCAGGCTGTTATTGATGCGAATGGTCTGTTCGGGCAAGTGATTGAGCTGTCGAGTGACTTCTGTCGTGTGTTATTAATATCAGATACCCAGCATGCCGTGCCTGTACAGATTAATCGTAACGGGGTACGCATGATTGCTGAAGGGACAGGCGATTTTAACGAATTACGCTTGCCGCACGTCGCTCTCACCACAGATATAGTGGTAGGTGACGTATTAAGCACTTCCGGCCTGGGCGGTATGTTTCCTTTGGGGTATCCCGTAGCGAGGGTAACTGAGGTTCGTCATGATCCTGGACAGGCGTTTGCTATTGTAAGAGCCAGGCCATTTGCCAACCTTGATAGAACACGCCATGTTCTATTGCTATTTAATGAAAGGTGAATAGATGAAGGCTGGTTTCCTTGTTGCATTTACCTTTATCCTGGCAATGATACTTAGTGTGATCAGATTCCCGGAATGGGCGCTATGGGCTCGGCCTGAATGGCTTTTTCTGGTGTTAATCTATTGGACGTTAGCGATGCCGGAGCGTTGTGGTGTTCTTACCGCAGCGTTTGTCGGCTTGTTTCAGGATAGCTTGACGGCAAGTTTAATGGGTAAGCATATGCTCGCTTATAGCCTTGTTATTGCCATCACTTTTCTCGGTTATAAACGACTACGCATGTATGATGCCTGGCAACAGGCAGGATTTGTGTTTTTGTTATTATGTCTCGAGCAGATGATAGAATACTGGATTAGTCTTGCTACAGGGCATTCTTCTGTAGGTTTATGGTTTTTATTGCCCGCTGTGATGGGGGCGTTGATTTGGCCCTGGCTATTGGTCTTTTTGCGTGGAATTCGTAGAAAAGTCGGCATGATTAACAAAATTGCCTAATTGTATGTCTCAACTCATATTGGCTTCTGCCTCCCCAAGACGTAAGCACCTGCTGCAACAGTTGGGGGTTGATGCCACTGTGTGCACTGCAAATATTGATGAAAGTCCTCTTGATGGTGAATTGGCTGCTGATTATGTGAAGCGTTTAGCTTCCTGTAAGGCAGAAGCTGTAGCCTCACTCTATCCAAATGCTATGGTATTGGGAGCAGATACCATAATTGCCCTTGAGGGAAACCTGTTGGGTAAACCTCTGTCAAAAGAGCATGCCTTTGAGATGTGGAAAGCGATGTTCAATAAGTGGCATGAGGTGTTAACCGCAGTTGCTCTCTGTTCAGAAGGGAGTTGTCGGGTAGTATTGAACGCTAACAAAGTGTGGTTTTCTGAAATGAGTGAGGAGGATATGCAGTCATACTGGGATACAGGAGAGCCATCGGACAAGGCGGGTGCTTATGCCATTCAGGGATATGCTGCCAGATGGATTAAGGAAATTCGTGGCAGTTATTCAGGCATTATGGGGCTACCCTTGTATGAGACAGCTGAGTTATTAAATGAAGCCGGAATGCATCTATGAGTGATGAAATACTGGTAAATGCCACTCCCGTGGAGATGCGTGTTGCTGTGATTGAAAACGGCATGTTGCAAGAGGTAATGATAGAGCGAAGTCAGCGCCGGGGTTTGGTAGGCAATATCTACTGCGGTAAAGTTGTTCGTGTATTGCCGGGTATGCAGGCAGCCTTTGTTGATATCGGTCTGGAGCGTGCCTGCTTTTTACATGTCGGCGACTTACAAAAGAAAACCGATGAAGTCCGGAATATCTGTGAGTTGCTTCGGGAGGGCCAGAAGGTCACTGTTCAAATTGCAAAAGACCCTATCGGTACAAAAGGAGCAAGGGTTACTACCTCTCTTTCTGTTTCATCGAGATATCTTGTTTATATGTCTGACCTGGAAACAATGGGTATATCCCAGCGTATTACTGATGAGCTTGAGCGAGAGCGCCTGTCAGGAGTTGTTCGAAACCTGGTTACTGAAAGCTTTCCCGAGTTGAAAGGTAATTTCATTATTAGAACTGCAGCAGAAAAGACGGCAGAAGGTGAAATAAAAAATGACATGGCCTTTTTGAATCGCTTATGGCATTCATTGAAGCTTGATGGCAAGGAATCTAAAGTGCCTGTCTGCCTTTATGAAGACTTGCCGGTATCAATGCGCTTGTTACGAGATATTGTACGTCCACAGATTCAAAAGATACGTGTTGATTCCAGAGAAACACTGCAAAAAATGCAGACGTTTTGTGATAATTTTGTTCCAGAGGCAAAAGATCTTCTGGAATGGTATTCAGGTGAGCGCCCCATATTTGAATTGTATAATGTTGAAGATGAAATTCAGCGTGCTCTGGGCCGTAAGGTAGAGTTAAAGTCAGGTGGGTATTTGATAATTGATCAAACCGAAGCAATGACAACCATCGATGTGAATACCGGAGCATATGTTGGTCACCGCAATCTGGAAGAAACGATTTATAAAACCAATCTTGAGGCAGCAACAGTTTTGGCGCGCCAGCTACGTATTCGTAACCTTGGTGGCATTATTATCGTTGATTTTATCGACATGCAGGATGAAGAACACCGCAGGCAAGTACATCGAAAGCTTGAGAAGGCATTGGCAAATGACTATACGAGAACATCTATTTCGGGAGTTACAGAGCTGGGGTTGGTGCAAATTGTGCGTAAGCGTACCAGGGAGAGCCTTGAACAAGTATTGAGTGAGTCGTGTGATGTGTGTCAGGGAAGAGGAACTGTAAAGTCCGCTGAAACAGTTTGTTATGAGGTGTTTCGTGAGATTCTGCGAGAAGCAAGAGCTTACGAAAATGAGGCCTATCTGATTTTGGCTTCACAGTCGGTGATTGACCGGCTGCTTGATGAAGAGTCTGAGAATGTGGCAGATCTTGAAGAATTTATAGGGAAAAAGTTGCAGTTTCAAGTTGAAGCGACATTCTCCCAGGAACGATTCGATGTCATTTTATTATGAGTAAGCTGCAGTGAAAGTTTTTCTTAAATTTGCAGATATATTGTCTCATACCGTCATTATGCTGTTTATGGTTGGTGTGATATCAACAGCTATTGTATCCAGTCTGTTACGCTACTACCTGCCTATGGCTGATGAATATAGAGAGGTTCTGTTAGAGCAAATAAATTCTCGTAGTCGTCATATCAGTATTGATGCTGAAAAAATTGTTAGTCACTGGAAGCCTTTTAAGCCGGGAATTACCTTCTATGGTGTGAGTGTGAAACCTGAAGGCATGGATCGTACGATTGATTTGGAAAAGCTACAGATAGAGATCAATGTTATTGAATCCATACTCCAGCAGAGGCTGTACTTTGACTATATTGAAATTGCCAATCTTGATCTAACGTTGCTACAGGCTGAAGACGGCAGCTGGAATCTGTCCGGTTATAGCAAGAATGAAGAAAATGACAAAAATAATGTTGAACTTGATATAGAAAAGATACTTGAACGTCTTTGGGCGATTGATGAATTGGCATTGCATCATGTGCAGTTGGCGCTCAAGCCGTATCAGAAAGATCGCATAAGTCTGCCAAATTTGAGAGTATACTCAGTAACAGCCCATGGGAAAAAACACGTTGTTGCAGAATTGATAGAGGGCAATCAGCGAGTTGGTCATTTTGTGTTGCATACCAGTGATAAGCCAACATCACCGGATTTTGCTGCCAAAGCTTATATGAAAATAGATAACTATCGTGTGTTAGATCTATTGTCTGCGTTTACAGTTGACTCGGATATCAGAGAGGGTGTTGTTTCTAATGAGTTATGGTTTGAATGGAGCAAAGAGAGTCTGACGGTTCAGGGTGAAGTCGATATAAAAGATCTGAAGATTCAGAAAAAGGATCAATTATGGGATGTGCAGTCGTTATCCAGTACGATAATTGCTGATTATGATAAAGACACTACTACGGTTGCCTTTCCGGAAGTAGAGATACAGGTGGCAGATAAAATGCTGGCACTTAACCGGTTATTGGTAACCTATAAAGATTCCCTGGGTGTTCAGTTGGCACAGGCCGATCTATCGGAAGTACATCAGTTTGTCAAAGTATTGCCTTTATCAGAAAAACTGACATCGGTATTAAATGAGTTATCGCCAACAGGTAGTTTGCGGAATATTTATTTACAGCTTGATGAAGAAAAATTATTTACGCTACAGGCTACTTTAGATGATGTGTCAGTTAATGCATGGAAAGGTGCGCCAAGGCTGTCTGTAGTTAATGGGTTTCTTTATGCGGATAAGAAAAGCGGTTATGTTGATTTGGATAGTGAGCTATTTACCCTGGGTTTTCCCAATCTGTTTAATGATGATATGACTTTTCAGTCAGCGACCGGAACAGTTCAATGGCAGATAAGGGAAGATGAAATCTATGTTGGCGGAGAAAACCTGTCATTGTTTTCAGAGCTTGGGAAGGCATCTGCAGTATTTGATTTGTCGCTACCAAAAGACAAAAATGAGGGAGAGCCGCCCAGGCTTAATCTGGTCGTCGGGCTGGTTGATGGAGATATTATTCATCGTCATAAGGTTTTGCCATATATCCTGGATAAAAAATTATTGGACTGGCTTGATACGAATATACATAAGGGAGACATTTCCAGTGCGGGTTTTATCTTTCATGGGCCAACTACGAAAACAGATGTTGAACATAAAGTCGTACAGCTCTGGTTAGATGTTGAGAATATAAAGTTAAGCTATCTTGAAGATTGGCCGGATGTAACAGATATTAGCGGTGATTTATTGCTGGATGATAAATGGGTTTTTGCTGAAGTTTCGTCTGCTAAGGCTGGCGGTGTTAATGTGACGTCAGCTGCAGTTGATTTGATGCCGGAAAATGGTTCACGCAGAATAAACATCAAAGCCAAAGTTGATTCGTCATCACAGAGTGTCATTCGTTTTATTCAAAATGAGCCATTAAGTGAGCAAATGAATCATGTTATTGATGGCTGGACATCCCCTAAGGGAAGGGTGGCGGGGGATATTTATATATCGAGTCTGATAACAAAATCAGCCGAGAAACCAAAGATTCATGTGGATGCAGAATTAAAAAATGCCTCATTAAATATTCCTCAACATAAAATCGAAGTGAACCAGATTAACGGGCCGGTTACTTTTAATTTAGTAAAAGGTCTTGAAAGTGACAGTATTAATGCCCAGATTTGGGAGCGGCCAGTTACTGCAAAAATACTTTCTTTGGGTGATAAGGATGAACCTCGAACCTCTGTTCGGGTTGAGGGGAGTGTTGAGGCTGCTGACCTGGCTAAATGGGCTCAGCAACCGGCTTTACAGTTTATGGAAGGAGTGACACCTTTTTCGGGTGATATTTATTTTGGGTCGCTGGGGGCCGGTTTGAAGGTGAGTTCAACCCTCGAGGGCGTTACAGTTAATCTACCTCAACCTTTCTTCAAGAGCAAAGAAGATTCACGCCTGATGTTATTGAATTTGCCGTTTTCCGGAGAAGATCGGGAGCTGAAAATAAACTATGGTGAAGGCGTTAGTCTGAATTTCTTGTTGGGCGAGTCAGGAGTAGAGGCAGCAAAAATAAATCTCGGAGTTAAAGATGCTACCTATCAAAATAAAAAGATTATCGTAGGAGGGCAGATTTTACAGGCTGACATTGAGGAGTGGCTTGAGGTTGTTTCAAAATATAGGGGGTTCCAAAAACAATTTAAAGAAAATGACTCTAATGAGTGGACATTGCTTGTTGATAAGCTGCAGATAAAAACATTAACCGGATATCATCAGTCGCTGGATACAGTCAGTTTTGACCTTTTTAATACAGTAACGTATTGGCAGTTAGGTTTGAATCATGAGCATCTGAATGCGAGCTTGCAAGTGTTTGATGATGATCGTCCTATGAAAGCTCATTTGCAGCGTGTGAATATGGAGTTTTTATCGAGTAAGCAGGAAGAGTCTGGTATTGGTCTGGCTGATCCTTCGTTAAGTGAATTGCCGCATGTTGACTTTACTATCGACAAGCTGATTTGGCAGGGTGAAGATTATGGTGAGTGGGAGTTCAAGTTACGCAGTTACGACGATAACATTACTCTGGAAGAGATAGAGTCAAGCGTGAAATCGTTGCGTGTTGGTCCGGTGGATAACATGCAATCTACCCTGATGTGGACACTGGGAGATGACCCTAAAACACATTTTTCCGGAAGGGTATCAGCTGATGATCTTGCTAATGCGCTTGTAGATTGGGGATATCAACAGGAGGTACATAGTAAGGCTGCCTGGTTTGATGTAGATAGCTCATGGGAGGGGGTGCCTACAGATTTTGAATTTAATGAAATTTTGGCGAATATTCGGTTTAAGCTTAATGAGGGAAATTTTGCTGATGCATCATCTTCCGGAACAGGGGCGCTTAAACTGATAGGTATTTTAAATGTTAGTCATTTGATCAGGCGAATAAAACTGGACTTTTCTGATTTGACTAAAGAGGGTCTTGCTTTTGATACTGTGACCGGCGATGTGAGTCTCGATCATGGTATATTCGAATTTAAAGATCCTATTCGTATTAAAAGTCCGTCCAGTCAAATTCGTCTGGCTGGCGGCGTGAATATGAATACCAGTGAGTTTGATATGCGCATGGGGGTGACATTACCTTTGGCAAATAACCTGCCTTGGCTGGCATTAATTGGTGGTTTGCCTGCTGCTGCCGGTGTGTATGTGTTAAGCAAAATTATGAGAGAGCAGGTTGATAAGATATCAAGTGTTGTTTATAACGTAACAGGTAGTTTTGAAGATCCGGTGATCAAGTTTGTTAAGTTGTTTGATACAGATATTAAAGAGGAAAAAGACCTATACTCTGATACCCTGGATCCTGATCAGGATTTGGAAATTGATATTAATCCGAAGCCTGTTAATAAACCAGAACCAGAACCAGAACCAGAGTCAGAACTGGATGAGCTGGTAGAGTAAGGCCTAGAGTTTTTTTACCAGTCTTTTTGAATAATTCATCATATTCTTTTCAACGTAGTTATAAATAAAATAACCAAGAAGTGCGTTAAAAGCAAAAACCAGAATAAAATAAAAATAAATGGGCAGTGTGAAAAGCTCTGGATATTTGTCAGCCAGTAAATGCACACTATAGGTGATTGTTACATGATGCAGCAAATAAATGGCATAGGTATAGTTGCCAATCTCGGCGAGCACCTTTGATTTTATTGGTAACCAGCGGGTAAAGACATAAAAGCCAATTACACCTGAAATAATGGGGAATGAGAGCCGAAGTTTCAAATAATCAGTTGTGGCTGCCATAAAGTAACTACCAAAAACATAAAATGCGGGTAGCAATATAATGAATGTGAGTATGAAAAATAGTGTCCATGGCTTTAAGTGAAACAGTATAAAACTGAGAGGTTTGTTGTTGTCCAGACAGTAGCGGTAGAGAGCGCCCCAGAAGGCGATGCAAATATGGTATGGCATGCCAAACCATGGAGAATATTTAGGAGCTATATCTCGATTAAAAATAAAGAAAATAAAAATGCCCAGCAGAATTAACATCATGGTCATTAAAGCATAGGGGTTATTATGGCCTCGAACCAGAAACATCATCAGGCATAAAAAGTAGAACGCCAGTTCTGTCTCCAGTGTCCAATAAACAATGATAAGAGAACCCTCACCAAACAGTTCCGGCAGCATGGTAGCGTTAGCCAGTATTTTGCTTATGTCATAAGGTTTGTCGTGGGGTATCCAGTAAAAGAATATGGCTAAAACCATGGATAACCAGAAAACAGGATAGAGTCGAAAGAAGCGTCGAATAATAAAATCCAGTGAGCCTTTTAGGCGAGGGCCGCGCATGCTACTGCAAATACCAAAGCCACTAATCGCGAAAAAGATAACAACAGCAGTATTGCCAATGCCTGTTTGCCAGATAAAATCATGTGCAATCTGGGCGCTGGGATGAGAGACAGCCAGTTTTGCGATTTCTTCTGCTGTATGTCCGCACACTATGAAAACGCATGCAATAGCACGCAGGGCATCAAGTTCCAGTAGGCGGTTGGCAGGTTTATTCATTGTTGTTCGATTATCAGAATTTATTGTTATTGTTATTGGTCAGGTTGTAGCTCTTTTAGAAATTGAAATAGCTTCCGGTAATTTTTTGGAGGCTTCTGCAACTTGCGTTCTTGTTGTGCCAGTCTGATTAACTGCCTAAGTTGCTGAATATTGCACTCCGGGTGCTTTTCAATGACTTCATTTAAAGTGGTTTTATCACCTTCAATAAGTTTGTCTCTTGTCTCTTCAAGATGATGGTGGTTTCTGGCAATTTTTTTTCGGCCTGATTTCCATTCATCATAGGCGCTTTGTATAGGGTCAATTTCAACCTGGCGCATAACCTTGCCCAAATATTGGAGCTGACGCTTTCTGGCTATATTGCTTGTTATCTTTCGGGTTTCTTTGATAACTTCGTCAAGCTCTGCAGGAATGGGAAAGCTTTTATAGACCCCCATGGGTACTTCAAGAAGGGCTTCACCCAAGGCTTGAAGCGCATGCATCTCTTGTTTGATCTGCGTTTTGCTTTTTATTTCTTCGTCAGTTTCTTCTGTAGTAGCAGAATTTTTTTTCATTACGCATAAAACCATGTGGCAAGGCCAAGAAATGACATAAAGCCAACAACATCAGTTACTGTTGTTAATGCTACCCCTCCGGCCAAAGCGGGATCAATTTTCATTTTTTTAAGTACGATAGGTAAAAGTGTGCCGGCAACTGCAGAAGTCGTCAGATTGATTATCATTGCAATACCAATAATCAGTGCCAGTTTAAAATCGTTATAAAGAAGGCTTGCTGCTATACCGGCAGCAAACGCCCAAAATATCCCATTAAGAAAAGCGACAATCACCTCACGATTAAACAGCCAGCGAATATTGTTTTTGCCCACCTGTCCAAGGGCCATGCCCCGTATAACGATCGTCAGGGTCTGGTTGCCAGCAACACCGCCCATGCTGGCAACTATGGGCATAAGTACTGCCAGTGCAACGACTTTATCAATAGTGCCTTCAAATATTTTAATGACGGCTGATGCAAGAATAGCGGTTAGCAGGTTTACTCCAAGCCAGATGGCACGACGAGGTGCGGTTTTTTGTATTGAAGAGAAAGTGTCTTCATCTTCGGTTAAGCCCGCCATACTTAATAGGCTATGCTCGGCATCGTCACGAATAACATCAACAATATCATCGATAGTGATTCGTCCCAGTAAACTACCATTTTCACCAACAACGGGAGCTGATACCCAGTCATTACGCTCAAACAAGAGAGCTACATCTTGTTTGCGCATATCAACGGGAATGGTTTTTGCGTCAGTTATCATGATTTCCCGAACCGTGCTGGCGGGATTGCTGACAAGTAAGCGTGAAATAGGTAGCATGCCGATAAACTGGTCTTTGCGGTTTACCACAAAGATGGTATCAGTCGCAGCAGGTAGTTCTTCGTGACGGCGTAAATACCGCATAACAACATCAAGAGTAATCGGGGCACGAACGGTGATCATCTCAGTGCTCATGAGGCCGCCGGCACTGTCTTCATCGAAATTCAGAACGCGTTCAACTCGATGTCTGTCTTGATAGTCCATTGATTGCATAACTTCCCGAATAACAGTGTCGGGAAGCTGTTGCAGAATGTCGGCTATATCATCTGACTCAAGGCCTTCAGTAACAGCAAGTACTTCAGCTGCGTCCATGTCTTCGAGAAAGTGGCTCTGAACCTCTTCGCTGAGAAATTGCAGTATGTCGCCTTCATCTTCAATATCAATTAATTGCCATATGGCATGGCGCATTTTTGGAGGTGAAGACTCTAACAAATGCGCAGCATCTTGGGGTTTCAGGCTGTTAAGCATACGCGCGACAGAAGCCAATGCACCGCTATTAAGTGCATTGCTCAGTAGTTGCAGTTGTTCCTGCATCTGTGCTTTGTCGTGGACTGTGTTACTTGACATTGTTAAACCGGACGCTGTTTGAGCACAGATCTTGTAAAGCTGTTTTTGTGCTCTTTAGTTGAATTATTAACTATCGCGCCTAATTATCCGTCATAAAAAGAGTTTTCTCAATCAACTAAGGAAAATAACAGATCAGAATTGCATTTGTGGAAGGAAGGTGTCAGCAGTCAACTGCGTACGGGGTGGCCACAGGTGGGGTTTATTCATTTTCATCAAAGCGTTGGTTAACCAGCTCTGTAATGGCCTGAATTGCGGCTGTTTCATCGCTTCCATCTGCAGAAAGCAGGATATCGGTTCCCTGGCTGGCAGCGAGCATCATAATCTGCATGATGCTTTTAGCGTTAATAAGGCGCCCATCTTTTTCTATAGTGATATCTGATGAAAAGTTTTCTGCGAGGCCGGAGAGTTTGGCTGCCGCGCGTGCGTGAAGGCCAAGTCTGTTTATAATAGTAAGAGAAGTCGACTGCATAATTCATACTGCATGTTAATCATGCTGTTAAATGTTGTGTTAATTGACCTGTGGCTAGTCATTCTTTATTTGCTTTTGTTTTGTGTTAACGGTCCCAGCTCACGATGATGAATTTGAACGTTATCAAAAAGCCTGGATATATCTTCTTTTAGCTGTTCAGAAAGGTAGACAGACCTGTGCATGCCTCCAGTACACCCAATAGCTATAGTGACATAGCTTCGGTTGCTGGCTTTAAATTTTGGTAACCAGCGTTCAAGGTAGTGGCGAATGTCGTCAAGCATTTCTGTTACGTCGTTCTGGTCTTTTAAAAATGCTTGTACTGGTGCGTCTCTCCCTGTGAATTTTCGCAGCTCGGGCTTCCAGTAAGGATTAGGCAAACAGCGAACGTCGTAAACAATATCAGCATCAACCGGAATACCATTTTTAAATCCAAATGAGGTAAACAGGATTGACATTCCACCAGTCTCGAGATGTGAGCAAAGCCTTTTTTTGATAAGGTCTCTGAGCTCATGCACATTCATCTGGTTGGTATTGATTTGTAAGTCGGCAATCGAGGCAACCGGTTTGAGAATTTCTTTTTCTTTTTGAATCGCTTCTTGCAGAGAGACCTGTGAATCACTCAATGGATGCTTTCGTCGTGTTTCACTAAAGCGTTTGATTAATACCGTGCTGTTGGCATCGAGATAAACCACTTGAGTTTCCACATCGTCAGGCAGGCTCTCAATAACATGAGCCAGTGTTTCGATATCTTCGGTGTGATTGCGTGCATCAATACAGACGGCTAACTGGTGGTTTTCGGATCGTTTATTTTTGGATTGTTCAACCAGTGCAGGAAGCAGGCCTGCGGGCAGGTTATCGATGCAGTAAAATCCGGTGTCTTCCAGCACATTCAGTGCGGTGCTTTTTCCTGAACCGGAGCGGCCACTAATAATGACAAGTTTCATTTACTGCACCGTTATCAGCTATACAACAAATAGGTGGGATTAACGTTAAGTATAGAGTGTTATGCGGCTCGTTCAAACTCGGTTGCAGCCTGAAATAGCTCATCACTGGTTTGAGATTGCCTCAGACGATTTCTGAACTCTGGCTGATCAAGTAGTTGGGCAAGTTGAGAAAGTGTTTCAAGGTGTTCGTCTGTTGCGTTCTCGGGAACAATTAAAACAAAAAGTATGTCTACAGGCTGGTTATCTGCAGCATCAAAATCTACGGCTTCCTTGAGTTTAATCAGGCAGCCAATAGTTTCAGTGGTTTTATCGCAGCGACAATGAGGTATGGCTATTCCTTGGCCGATACCGGTGCTTCCCAGTCGTTCCCTTGCTGTAAGGTGCTCAAAAAGCTCTCCTGAATCAATAGTTTCAATATTGCTGTGAATAAATTCAGAAATATTTTGCAGTACACGCTTTTTACTGGAACCTTGAGCCTGACAGAGTGTTAGTTGACGATTAAGAATACGATTAATAATCATGGATAACTTCTTAACACATTAAATGAGTAGGGTAATTAAATATGGTGCTATTCTACTGATCTTTAGTCATAAGGACAGCTTTTTAAACACATAATAACGACTGATGTTTTTTTGCTTGTTCAGGGAATTCTTATGTATACGGTTTAAGCATAGAATCAAGATGAAAGTTTGGTGAATGAAATTTTGGAAATGTTTGTCAGAAAGCGGGATTGGTAAATATGTGCTGTACAAAGGTACAGCACATTGAAAAGTCAGGATGAGGCCTGCTTATAATTCGATGATTTTTCTTTGTGTTTTATGATTTGTCGATCCAGTTTGTCGACAAGTGAGTCGATAGAGGCATACATATCTTGCGATTCGGATTGTGCAAAAATATCGGCTCCGGAAACATGCACGGAGGCTTCTGCTTTTTGCCTCTGTTTTTCTACTGTGAGGGTAACCTGGGTGGTGGTGATGTTGTCAAAGTGACGCTCCAGGCGCTCCATCTTATTGGTAACATAGTCTTTTAACGGGGTGGTAACGTCTACATGATGTCCACTAATATTTATTCGCATAAGTGTCTCCGTTTGTTGTTGTATGGGCAATTATTGGTGCCCTTTCGGTATATGCAGTGGTGATAGTTAATAACTGCCAGAATTCTTATAAGGTAATTTAAGGTTCTGGTGCAGCTATTACTATTGTTGCTTTTGACAACCACTTTTTTAAAAGGTGCCGGGTATTGCACCCTGTATGCAGTATAAACTGCAAAACTTTTAAGCCAGTCGTTTACGTTCATTAGATGGCGGTATTGCAATCGATTCCCGGTATTTTGCCACAGTACGTCGGGCAACATTGATGCCTTGTTCA
>CBDUPD010000004.1:0-19028 GCA_965368985.1 uncultured Spongiibacteraceae bacterium
CACCGCCACCGCCAGCGCCGCCAGGACCACCAACGCCGCCAGGGCCACCAACGCCAAAATTGATCCACAAATCAATTGAGTGATTGTCAGTTTTAATGCCGATCCCGCCTTTGCCGCCAATGCCACCTTTGCCGCCAGGGCCACCAGGCAATCCTGCGGTAGGGGCCTCGCTGGAACCACCGCCAACTCCGCCGGAACCACCATAGCCGGGTGCGCCGGGTGAGCCAGTTGCGCCGGGTGCGCCAGTTGCTGACCAATTTGAACCTTGAATTTCTATCTTTACTTCAGAAGGACGACCAAGAGAAGATCCAATCCTTAATGCCGGCACTGACACTGAGCTAGCTGTGTAGTTTGCCGCGTCTGGGAATACGCAAACTATCTTACCTTTGAATGTAGCAGGGTCTACGCCATGTTGAGTCTGGAGAAGCTCGGATATGTCAACGTGAACCCCAGTTAAGGGCATTTGAATAACCTTTGCGGCCTCCCAGGCAAGAACTCCATCAATAAATAGCTTGTCCATCTCCTGGCTGTCGACATATAGCCCGCCAATATCAATGTTGTCAATAAATAAAGGCATGCGCCCTCCCAAAACTAAGAAGTATACAGATAAAGAATATTGTCTGAACCGTCATTTTTGACGGTGTAACGAAATCCACCGAATCCCGACCCTGCTTCTTCGGCGTTTACTGCTGAAGGTATTCTATCTGCATCAAAAACCCCGCTAACTACCTGAGAAGCGTCAAATTCATTTTTGTTTATCCACAGCCATTCATCTTCAGATTCACTTGGAGCATTATTCTTGTTGTTAGCTATCTTAGATGAGTAAATTCGAGTTCCAACGTACACAAGTGCGTAAGTATCATATTGCTCGTCACTATCCCATGGTAAAAGAGCGTGTCTAAAAGTAAATTGGAAATTCTTTGTGATCATGTTCCAAAAATAATTCCAATGTTCAGGTTTAGGATAATACGCAGGATCATCCAAAGCCTTGTGGCCTTGTTCGTATAAGAATTCCTCTGGTTTTAAGATATCACCTTCTCTGGCGAAAATATCATCGTCTTGTATTATCACTTTGCTCATAGTTTCTCCTTGTACCCTTCGAATAATGCTGTGCATGGATAGATAGCTAAATCATAAAGATTGATTAGCGTCTGCGTATCTTCATCTAACGTTGTTTCGTATTCGAAATACATAGAATCATTAATGAAGTCTTCAACCATCCTTACATCTTGCTGCAGAAGCTCTCTGGCGGAAATGATGCTTTCTTCATATGTTCCACCACTTACGTTTTTTATAATCTTTAGCTTTATCGCTCGGCGGTATAGCTGGTCTGGAATGGGCGTCACTTCCAAAGGAAATGCGCCATACCACGGCGCTTGACCCCAGGTCCTTGAGAATTCAGACTGACCAGACCACCCCCAAAAAATATCTTTAGACTCAGCTGACAATCTAGGCAGCTTTACCAGGGCTCCAATAACATCGAGCTGCTGATAGGAAGCGTCATCGATGTCATACGTCATCGCCTGGTAAGTGTCGCGTAGTTCATCTAATGGAGACATATTGGCATGTACCCATTCAATGGTTTTGGTTGAAAGCCTATACCGTCCTGATATCCATTTTTCAATAATACCTAAAGTGCTATTCATTGATTGCAGCCTCACCAGAATCAGATAAAAGCTCGATGCTAGATTCAAGAATAAAACCTTTCTCTCCTCTTAGCATGACCGCCGTTTTCCCAAAAATCGGCTCTCCATCATCAGGAACGGAGGCAACTTCGATGTTGTCTACAGATATATTGTTGCTGGTGGCTATCTCTCCTACAGTTGCATTGACGGGGGTGTATATGGAACTAGCATCTACATTCTGACCCGTTCTAAAGCCGTCATAATTAAAATTGAGATTGTTTATCCGATCCAAACCTCCCAAGCTGTACTTAACAATGGTTTGCTTTATCTTGGTTTGAGTTGTTGTGTCTAAATTTTCTAATCCCTTGATGTATAACCTCACCCTTACTTCAATACTTTTGGTGCGGCTAAAAAAGACAGGGCGACCATAGGGATTATTTTCGGTTATAACATTTACCTCTATATTACCAATGCTATTCATTAATGGCGGCTGAGATAAATATATCGCGTTGGCGATAGCATCATCAATGCCACCCACAACAAACACTTGATAAGTTTTGCCAGGCTGACCGTCCGGCGACTCAGACAAATACGGGTTTATATAGGCTCTAACATCGGTAACATCATCAACGGCCCATATTGCGGCCAATATAGAATCTTCCATGGCTTGGCTGGGACCAGCTACTCTCTCGGAGCGTCTATATCTTAATTGCGCGTTGCTTTCTCTAATCCGTCCCTCTGATGTTGACAACGGATTGCCAATGCTCGTCCAATAGCTTTCCGGAGTTTGGATGCTAATATCATTACTTGGATAATTTGGCCCCGCCTGCTCGCACTCGAAAGAACCATCACTAGGCAAAGACAATGGATCATCAATTAGCGTCCATGTTAAGCCACTTTGATTATCTCTAATTTGATGCCCTTTAGATAACAGTCCCGTTCCGTAACAAGGAATAAGCGTAATTGATTTCTTGTTTTGATATCTAATTACTTTTTGATGCGCCGCCAAGGCGTCTAAATCTGCATCTTCTGCCAATCTTGGGTCTCTAGCTGTCCAAGTTTTAATTTGAGCCTGGTCTAACTCGTAGTAGCCTTGAGCAAAGCTTACGATTAGCTGCCCATCGGGCGAGTTACTAGATAAATCAAATGATACACCCTCGATAGCGCTATAATTGGCTTCCAATGTGGCTTTGTATTCTGGCAATGTTTTGGGGATGATTCCTTCTGGGGTTATCGTAGCCATTATATTTCTATCTCTATTTGTTGTGGTATTGGAGAAAGCGAAGTAGTGACAAAACAGGATACATTTAAGGTTCCACTTACTAGAGTTATCACAACGTCTTCCTCTAGGCCGGACACGTTATTGACTGTCAATATTCGCTCTCTAATAACGGCTTTCATCCTTGCTTCACTGTAATATTCTATTTCATCGTACCAAGCGATCCCCTCATCCAGATTGTAAGGGTTTTCCCCCTTAAACAGTTTAAGCTGGCATTCTATATCCTGTTTCAACTGCTCCATACCACCGACTAGAGCACTGCCGTAAATGTTACCATTATCATCAATCGCTCTTATCATGACTGTCCCCTTGCGTGTTAGCTGGATCAGTTTCACTAGGCATTCCATCAGCATTAACAAACGGGTGAGTGTGGCTATCTTTTGTCAGCGATTCACCGTCTAACATGGCTTTTTCGCTAGCCTCAAACCCTTTATCAAAATAAGCTGGAACGGAAAAATGAACTCTTCCAGGCTTGAGCCAAATATACTCTTCACCATTCCGGTTTCTCAGTTGGATTCCTTCATCTGGCAAGTTCTCTAATGATTGATTATCTGGTCTAACGCCGGGGATAAACCAACACGAATCAGGCTCTAGTTTTAGTTCGCTCTCTTGACTATCTCCAGTAGCAAAGTAACGCTGTATATCTAAAGTTGAAAACATCGCCATTCCCTTCGTACCAGGGGTAATGCTTGGGGCGATACAGTAATCATCACTACCGAAATACAATACTTTAGTGCTAATCAAAGGTGGGTTTTTAGAACCCTCTCTAATAACTTTCAACTCTAGTTTTACAGTATTAGAAAGTTTATCGTATTCCAGAACCTCGGCAGGAACGGAACCGTAAAATCCTTGGATATTTTGGATAAATAGATAGTTAATTGTTTCCTGTAAATAGTCCTTCACTCGATATCCTCTAATAAAAAACAATCATAATTGGTTTCCCAAATAGCATTTGGCCGTGGATTATGAGTATCACCTTTTTGATTAATGTTTGTGATTTGATAGATACCGTTTGCACTTCGATTGTTAAGCGAGACCGTATCAGAATCAGATGAGGCCAAAGCATAATACTTAGCAGTAAGATCAACTTCATCACCGATACGAACGTCAGGGTTAAGCTCTGATGAAAATTGAACGCCTGTGATAGTGACGGAAGGAATGCCCTTCATTCCATAATCAGACGTTGAAGATATATAGTGCCTAGTTTGGCTAATAAACCCTAAATATACTTGGATATCATCAAGCGTGGACTCTGTGCCAATCTCTTTTGCAAATCTTCTGATAATCTTATCCATTGTTCCCGACAAGGTAAGACCTTTTGTAAATACTTTTTCATCAATAATTTTTTGAGTGGCATCATTAATCGATATTTCTATCGGAGCAATTTTGTTTGATATCCAATCTAGTATGTTTCTTGCCTGCGTGTTCACATCGAAGCTTACCGCTTCCTCATCTCTCATATAAGCGCTGTTACCGCTCCAACAGTAAAGGGTGGTAACTATTGAACCATCGATTTCTTTTTTATTGTCCGTTGAACTAAGGAACCCATAAAAAATTCGAGACTTTCCAGTGTCCTTGCCGACTACCTGGAACGACACTGGTTGATCTGATTCCAGATTGTTAATGCTGTTTTCACTCATGTTGTATACGCGAAATGTAGCGCGTTTCACTGCATTCTGATAACCAGATTTGATATCAAACACAACAGCTAAGCCTGTAAGATCTTGTTCACCGACTTCTAATATACAGCTACGATTAAACAACATAGACAACCTCTAGCTTGCACTCTTGATTTATGTTCGTTCTCGTAGGCTCAGCAAATCTTGGGATGATTTTAACCGGCTCTGATAGTCCATCAAAAAGATCGACATCTTGTCTAAGAGCTCGACCGTCAACAATACTTACGCCTGATTTTTCTATAGACACTAGCCAACCGTTGACGCTATCCCAAAGCATTTCAAATTTATATCGAGTCCCGTTAAGAGTGGAGTTGTAAACGTTATGAAATGTTGGAGTAATGTCTAGATACTTCATAGTTCTAAATCCTCTTTTGTCGTCACCTCACCAAGATTGATTGTTTTTCCCGCCGTATCGATAACGCGTAAATCTTGCGTCTTACCTAGGCGCTGCTGAAGCGTTACATCAACTAGAAAATCATCCCTGTCTGAACGACTAAACTCCACAGACTTAATATTGAAGTTTTTCATGGTTCCTATGTTATGAATAACTAAATTAACGGTTGCACCGGTCAGTCGCAAAACCTGCATTGTGATATAAAGTTGACCTTGACGGCTATCAGGCTCGATGAGCAATCCAGAAAAACGATTGAGTAGATATTGAACTACGCCACTATCCACGTAATTAGAGATTAAGCCGGCTAAATACGCTGTCCAGTTGCTAGTCAAAGCTTCAAGAGGATCACTTAATAACCCCGTTAGCTTTTTAACACCTACACCAAGTGACACGCGAACAATTTCAGGCTGGTTAATAATGCCATTGGTGATAACAAACCCCTCTTCAGTGGGGTAGCTCGTGATGACGGTTTCGCCTCTAATACTGGTTCTGAACTCAGCGTCAAAAGTGACCCTTTCTAATCCCTCTATCGAACTGGTTTCAATATTTAAATGAAATGACTTCAACTGCCTTTCCCTCCAGTCGCGATTTTGTATTGCTCTTTTAATAGCTCATCGAGCGCGGCTCTTAATTCATCAACGTTCATTCCTGATGCGTCAATGTTGATTTGAGGGCTAAAGCTGACAGATTTAGCGTTAGCCTCTGAATTTGACGAAAGATCGACACCTGTTCTTTCTTCGATTTTACTCGTCACTATTTCGCCTGTTTTGTTGGAAATAAAACGACCAACGTCTGACAACCCTTTAAGCGGTGAATAATGAAATAGAACTTGTGACACATCAGGCGGTTTCACATCAGAAATAGGAGAGCCGCCTAACTCTTTAATTTTTTTATCAATGTCCCACTGTAATTGACTCAGTTTTTGGAACTCATCAATCTGAGAGACATCTGTTATATTTTGTTTTTGATTCACCACCTCTTTACGAAGAGATTTAAGCGCGTCTACCTGATTTTCTTCATTTGACCTTTCAGAACCTTTAACCATTCTTTTAGCGACACTATCAATAACCGAAATTAGCTTACCCCAATCGATGGAGGCTAAAACTTCAGAAAGAGGTAGCGCTCCCTTTAATAACGCGTTGGTTAACTCTGTTAGAATGCTGTTAAAGTTAAGAATAATCTTGTCGTACTCCTCCTTAATTTGGGAGGCTCTCTCTATGTCATCTTCTGTAACATCGGTTTGGGAAGTGTAATCTTGAAACCTAGATGGATCATTTAAAATACTCATCATGCCAACATCAAAACCAAGTGTTTCGGCTAGTCTGATTTGTTGGTTTTTGCTGAGGTCACCCCAAATCTTCTGTATTTCTTCAAAAATACCTAGAGTGTCGCCTAGTTCAACTTGAGAGATAATAGCCTGGGGATCTTGAACGCCGTATTTTGCCAGGTTCTCATATAAGCTGCTTACATCTTCTTGATGCAAACCCGCAAATATTGAACGCAAACTTAATAATTGATTGGTAAATGAAGTGCCAAACCGTTGTCCGGCACGTTCCATTTTAAGAAGTTTAACGGGAGATTCATCCAAAATTTTGCCAAGACTTTTCATACTAGCTTCTGTATCAATGACAGATTTTGTATAAGCCATCATCCCCGCAGCTCCCACCGTCGCCGTTGCCTTTTTCATAGAAGTTTGAGCAATATTACCGAACATGCGGCGATTGTGGTTTTTCTGTTGATTTTGGAGAGCCTGAAGATTGGTGTTCATTTTCTCCATTTCAGAAAGCATTAGCTCATTGATACTTGTTGAACCTTCAGCCATTTTTCTTCCTCTTTAACTTTTTGATAATGGCAATTTGATACTTACCCAAATCAGTAATGGAAATGCCGCTTGATGCATCTCTAAGGTCTTTGTAGGTGCAAAGAGGAGGAAGATCTAGCTCTGGTACGCCTTGCCAAGCCGACTCTAAGAGATAGATTCCGAACTCTGATTTTTCTGGCTTGTTATCGACTCTCGATGCTGGTCCCCAAGTAGGCCAATCCAGTCGAAAAAATCTTGAAAATTCGCTGAAAGCGCCTCCAGTATCAATTTTTCATGCAAAGACCAATTGCAATGAAAATCATCGGCAGTCAGCTTTTCACCACTTTCATGAGCGACAGCAAACACCGTTTTAGATTCCACAAAATCGATAATTTCTTGCGGTGCGTTCTTGTGAAATTTGCTATATGCAGCAGCCTGGGCGATACCTTTTGAAACAACGGCCATTTGCAAAACTTGCTCGTCTAATGCGTACTTCTTAAAGTAATGCATTATTTTTTGCTGGTCTTCTGCGCTAGCTGTAACCAGTGAATATTTTTTACCATCTATGTTAACAATCTTAATGTCAGACATTAGGCCGCCCCTGTTTTCCAATCGGTCTTGTTAAACATAAAAATAAACCCATCATCAGTCGGTTTAGAGCCACCTCGACCAAATTCGTTATGTGTTTTATACAGACCTTCGGATGCAATCCAATATTCGCCAGTCGCGATCACTTTCAATTGAAATTCGACAACACCTCCAGCATTAGCAATGCCCGAAGCTGTGGCGCTATCTTTCGTGCCTGGCATAATGCTCAATTCAACTTCAGCGCCAGGACGTGAAATGCTAGATCCTACCGCGTCATCGCCAAACCCCTGCTTAATTGTTCCCTTATCGCGCAGGGGGCGAATTTTAATAGGGTCTTCGTTTTCACCAAACGAAGTTATTCGCTTACCGTTTAAATAAGCTAAATGTTTAGATGGATCATATTGTGGAAATGCCATAATTTAACCTTTGCTAATATAATACGTTAACGGTAACTTTTACCGCATTAATAGAACCCGCTGGGTAAATGTAGTAAATAAGCGGCGCGGCCTGAAAATCACGGCGTTCTGAATCTGTCAGTTTGTCGATATCTGTCGCTTCAGTGATGCTCAGGTATCCATTAACTAGAACCGGCTCTTTAGTCACTGGATGAATAACGTTTCTTGTTCCCAAAAATCCGTTATCCACATAACGATCCATGAATCGGTCGCCTCGATTGATGGTTGACTGTTGTCCATCGTAAGTCTGAGGAAGATTGTCTTGGCTTTCAATAAAAGTCGCTAAGTCAGCCTGGAGGCCAAGAATAAGAGAATCGATAGCTTCAACTTCAGAAACCTTCTCTCTGTACGGTGAGGCTGTCATTGTGTATCGAAGACGGCCCACCGTTTCACTCGCCACGGATGCCGCGCTAATATTAAGATAGCCGCCCTTTGTTTTAACCGTGACTATTTCTGGCGGAGTCATGTCTTCAGCACTAAGCCCGACCTTTTTAAATTCGCTATCTCTATATCCGTTCTCAGCGCTGAAGTTGGTCATTGACATAACGGCGCCAAAACGAACACAAAGATGCTTATTTTCTGAATAGCTAGAACTAGATCGGCGATTGGCTATCGAAGTAATGAGAGATATCAAATCATCTACTTGACCTGGGTCTTTAGCATTGGCCGCCGATGTTGTGTAATCGAAACGGCGGTTGTTTGCTTCGCACCAGTCAGATGCGCCCTGGACAGTATCAGCATCAAGCTCATCATCAAGCTCTGTGATATAGGGACGATAAAACCAAGCTTTTGACGCTGCAGCGGCCAAAGCCTCTATAAAATTAGTTGGTTCCGCTTGTATTTTTATTCCCTGGAGGTTATTTGATATTTTCGCTAGATTGGTAGCGGTTTTACTATCGCTATTAAGTGGCTTTACTTCGCTTTTATTTTCAAGTAAAGGCGCGCTGTCTTGTGTGTTTTGGGCTGGGTTTGGGTCTGGTGCTGCATAACCGTAAACAAGCATAGGCTTACTACTTAGCGACTCCCATGACTGCATAGCCAGATACAAATCATCTTTGTCTGAAAAATGATCTTTAGCATCGTCAGAAGATGTAAAGAAAAACATGCCTTTTTCGCTTTCATCTTTAGCATTGCCAAAGAAAAAACAAGGAACTGATAGGTCAGCGGAAGATAAACCACCACCACCAATATTAACTACAACATCAACGACATTTTCGATTGGTTCACTCATAATTAAATTTTTCCATATAAAAATTACACGCTATTTATAGAAACTAAAACTTCTTCGCCTACGTGGTTGTATAGAAACTGATGCATTTGAATAAAATTCTCATCTGATGAATGGGTACTATACCCACTGATTTCCCATTCTGCCGTCACCGCATGCTGAATGTTTTGGTCACCCTTCAATGCCATACTCACAACAACTGCATCAAAATCCAGCCATTTAGAGCCGCCTTGTGACGAAAACGTGATTGTGGAATCTCCGCCCAGTGAGTTAGTTAGCATCGATAATTCTCGAAGCTCAACATCTGGACTTCCTGCCCATGACAGGGGCTCTACCGAACCAAAATTGAATACTAAATCAACACCGACTTCATAAGTGGCCGATCCATCCCTAAGCTCAGGTGTCATGATGTAATCATAATCAAAATCCGGTGCTTTCGATTCAGACCAGGGAAAACGAACGTTACCGCCGCTTAAGCTATCATCATCATCAAAGATAATATTTCCCATAATTACACCAATTGGATATAGCTATCCCATCCATCCGTGATTCTTTTGTGATAAAGCTGCTCATCAGCAGGTATTTTTATGGGATAAGTCGAGTTATAGCCAATGATGAAGCCTCTCAAATCTTCATCGGGTGAACCCGCAAATACAGCTATCTCTATTGGAAATTCGCCAATGTTCTTAACAATTCCAGAAAAATCTGAGCCACCCTCAGTTAGCTCCCAAGTATCACTTATTACTGGTTGTGGGTTCTTCGTTGCCATTGTTCACCTCAAAATCTATTTCATAATCATCATCGACACTAACCTTCACAGTAACCCGTTCTATGGGGTTAATTTGCAAGTTTCTTTCTGTATCGATGACTAGCTCCATAGTTACTATAGATCGGCCTTCATTTTTACCGTTGATAACAAATGGCCGCTTTCTTGCTTTGGTTTGGCTTCTTATTCCTATGTTCTCTTTTACTAATAAACTGGTAATTTCGGGTATCCATCCGGCTCCTTCCAATGAAGATGCAACACCAAATGCACCTTTTTTATAAAAATTAAGGGTGATAGGAACGGCGACCGATTGCTTTATAACTTGATCTATTATTGTGTTGCGAGTGTTGGTGATTTCAGGGCCACCGATGGGGTATGACTCGTCTATTTGAAAAGTGCAGTAAACACCTTCAGGGTTTTTTTTAGAGCCTCGATTGTCAGCAGCTTGAATAACATTGTCATGAGGAAGGCCAGACGCAAGAGAAACGAACTTGCGCATGAATATTCTTAGATTATCATCATCAACTAGATAGCTGTTCTGGCTCATCTGGCATGTACTCCAGTTCATACTTGTATTGTTTTCTGTTTTCTCGGCTTCTATCTCGCACCACCTTCCACCAATCACCATTGATAAAAGTGAATCGCGGCGTCTCAGCTGGCGCTCTTGATAGAGAAATTCTTGCTCTACCGATACTGCGCTCTGAACCATCATCTAAATGCTCTATCATTTCTTTAGGGCTTTTCTGAAAATTTCCAGATACGCTATCAACATGGGTTAACTCTTGATACCAACGTCCATCAATATCTTCACCAGTATCGCTATAGATATCAACGACACAATTAGTTAACACATCTACAGCGCTTTGCGTGTTCAATAGTGATGATGAAAAAGCATCAACTTTAGTCTTAGCCATAAAAACCGAATAACCCCCTCGAAACATCCTCACGCAATCTAAGAAACTTAACACCGTAAGAACTCGATGCCATTTCATCATCCCACGGCTGCATTTTAAGAAACATTTGAGTACCGAACGTTGTACTTTCTCCGTCTATCATGACGGAATCAATGCCGCGCTTAGAGCCTGGCAATTGGCCAAGCTCCACATTCGCGTCTTCTATCGCTGAGATAAATAAGCTATGAGCAACTAAATTAAACCAGCCGTCACGATAAAAGGAGTATTTTTCATATACTCCCCAAACGTCAGGATCAAGAAACTTATCCGACTCACCAATGGCCTTTTCAATTATTTCATCTTCAAATAGTTGCGGGAATTTTGGAAAATCCTCTTTAAAATCCGCTACTAACTGAGGCATGTTATTTTTTATCAGGCTCATCATCTTCACCTGTTGACAATTGATAATAATTTGGGTCACCAAGCTTGATTTTCACAGCAAATTTATCTGGCGTAGGTATAACATCTTGGTTAATAAACTTCTTGTCTTTATCAACTGGCGCACCTTCAACGCTAAAACCAGCCACACCGGCTTTATGAAGCGCTGAGATAGTGGCGGGAACATAACTAGGTAGATCGTAGTAAGCCATGCCTTTAGGCTGGCGAATTTCAGTACCTGCAAGGCGCATACGCGAAATTTGTTTAAATTGAATATCACTCTCAGGGAAAGGACGCCCCCATGTGATATCCATCGGCAAAATAAAGCGGCTTACGTCTTTGTCACGGATACGGCCAACAACCATTCTTTTGTTAGATAGCGCATCAAATTCAAGACCAGGAGTTGGCACAAACTTGCCAGGGATTAGGCCAAGCTCACTAATAAAGGTAATTCCGCACGCATCTTCAATCTGATTCATTAAAGAACCACCGACAACGGGAACCCTTGCAGCCTTCAGTAATTTATAATCATCGGTAGGCAACAGAATAGCGTTAGGCTCAATGATAGTGTTCGTTTTTTCGATGCTAATTTTTAAAACAAACTCATTGAAATAATTAATAACGAACTGAATGCCATTATCAAAGTTAACCAGCTCCAAAAGGTTTCTAATAGACATTGACGCATCATTGACATCTACAGCTTTAGAGTTCAAAAACCCTTCCATTCCTTTCGCTTTGTTGCCATATAGACAAATGATGTTTTTCTCTTGCTCGTATATGTCTTGTACGGCTTCCATTCGGTCGCCTTTTAGGTTTAGACCTCCACCTCTAGACGCGCCCATTGAAGCCTGAATGAGCTCAATAGTATTCCAACGAACGCCAAGCTCACGCATAAACACCGGGATGCCCACGCCATCGTAGGAAACATCAACCAACGGAGCGGTATTATCGCCAGTCCCTGACCACTTACCGGAACCCACTCGATCTGATACTCGACGGGCGATAAATTCAGCATAAGAGCCAGCGCTTTTATCTACGTAAATTAGATTTCTGTAACCGACCTGAGGATAAACTTTTTTCCGAATACCCGGCTCAATGTGAGTCAGGGCGCTAACCAAAAAAGATTGAATATCTTGAATTGGTGATGCGTCATTTAGTGTAATTAGTTGTGACATATAAAATCCTATGGCGCGGGTGCTTCCGGCTCAATTTTTGAAATTAATCGACCGCCTGTAAGTCGAATCATTAAAGGTTCATCGGCGGGGCCAGTCTCTTCGTAAGTGGCGCCCTGAATAATCCAGGTTCCTTCAGCGGCATTAACAAAATTACCATCTTCATCAATAGCAACTTGACCTTTAGACGTGATAGCTTCCGATGGAACGACAAACCACGCGCCCATAATAGTGAGATCGAGCGTGTCAGGATTGGTAAAATTAAGCGCTGAGGCTTCACCAGGCTTATTATAATGAAGGCTTCTTTGGTCTTTTCTAAAGTAACGAGCTACTAAACCTTCAAAGTACGTTTGAGAGCCGTCAAAGTTTTCACAGAAACCATCACCAACCCCAGAAGCAACCGCAATTTGTCCGTAAGCAAACGTAGAGCCATCGGCAACGGTTTTAGAGTCGTTAATCTGTGGTGAGGTATCAGCGGCCATGCCTGGATAAGCGCGACCTAATTGTGCTCCATAATCGTCTTGAGTAATCGCCATTTTAATTCTCCCAATTGTTGTAAGTGGTCGCTGGAGAATCGTCTTCAACAGCATCGTTAACTTTTCCCGCGTTTGTCGTTTCACTAGACAAGATAACAACAGGGGCGGCACTAGCTGAGCTTTTCTTTAGTGACTTAAAAGCATAATCAATTAACTCAGCGGGACTAGAGTCAGTGATTGCTTCGTCATTAATCAGTGAAAGCTTGATGTCTTTCGCTGACTGTCCAGGCTTAACTTCAAAACTTGAATCAATTCGCTTCGCGTCATTAATAACGCTGTCACGCTCTATCATATCAACGCGACTTTTAAGCTGTTTATTCTCAGCAGAAAGCTGATCGTTTACGCTAGTGAGTCGCTTAATTTCCTTGTCTTTGTCCACTTCGGAATCCTCGTCTAAAATCTTAGCGTTGCCAGCTCTGCCGCGTTCAACTACTGAGATATGGTTGTATACAATGTTCTTAAAAGCATAGTCGTATTTTTGACCATTCATTACACCGCTTTCTGGAACCACTTGAGCGTCAGCGCCTACACTTACTTGCTCTTTGCCTTTTTCGATAGCTTGAATCGTAGCTGCATCTTTGATGATGCTAGGAACGTAAACGTTATTATCATCATGCTCTGCACTTCCGTTAACGTGTCCAACTGTTTCGCTTTTGTAGTTATCCGCGTTAACCTGGCGCTCTACTGGATGATCATCAGTAATAGAACAATCGCGTAGACTACTCAAAGAGTCCGTATTAAAAACGTCTTCAGGCTTTCTAGCGATATAGACGTAACCAGTTCCATGCAAATCTTCAACGCCTTCGATGTCATTAACCTTGTAACGCATAACACCGGTGCGAGTAGCTCGAATACGAACTTTTAAAAAACCTTCTCGGGTTTTCTCTCTGGTACTGCCAACATCACAAACTAATATCTGTTTCATTCGCTTTTATCCTTGTCTGGGTTACTGGCCTCTTTGTTCGCTTTGTTCGCTTGCGCCTCTTTCAGCTCAATATCGGCTTGCTCTGTTGCAGTCTGTACGGACAACTGACACCACTCTGGTTTGCAATCATCAGGCAACCGACCAAGTGCGCTACGAATTAAAACCTCTTCAATGTCGCTAAGATCTTCAATTCGTTTCGATCTAAAGGTTTCAACAAAACTTTGTTTATTGCGAATATCGCCGTCATTAGTGTCCCCACTCATACCCGCTTTGGCTTTTCCGAAAAGCTCAGTAACTGGAAGTCTAGACATACCGGAAATATTCTCTTGCTTGATTTCAAGTATGTTGGAAACACCCGCGACGGATGAGTTCACGCTTCCTATCTCGCTACGAGAATCTCCGTAATAAATGCCTTTGGTGGTGATGCTTCGAGCTACAGAAGTGACAGCGTTTGATATTTTCGCAAAAGCCTTTGTAGTTCTTGCATGACTAACGCCTGGCTCTTTAACAAATAGAACACCTAGTCGAGTAATTAGACGGCTAATTGCGCTGTCTGTTTCTATGTAATCTTCAATATGGGGTTTCATGCGGCGAAGGCGAGAGTCACCCCACATGATGTAATCATTACCTATTAATCGGCGCTGAATGCTCGGCAAATCAACACCGTGAAGCTCTACACATCGGCTGTGGTGAATAATACCGTTACGCTTAGAGCCTGAAATTTCGTAGGATTTTGGTTTTAAATAGCGGGATGAAAGCGGGTTTTCTTGCTCAATATCGACTTTATTTATCATCAGTGGATCAAAAGCTACAACTCTTAACAAGTCGCCTTTTTTTATGGCTGACATATCCAAAGGCGCGGCCATGTTGGGCTGGCCTCTTACAAACATAACGACCAAACAACCTCCAGAAACATCGGCGGTTGTCACTGAATCAATAATAATTTTTTTGTAATTGAGCCTTTTCTCTTCTTGCTCTAGCTGCTTCTGGTAAGGGCTAGGCCAAGTTCGCCAAGGTTCGAAACTGCTTTCGATGGGTGAATCAATGATTCTTGCTGCTAACCAATTGTCTCTGTACAAGAGCTCATATTCTGTAGACTGTGGCCCTGTTGCTGTGTAAGTCAGGGAGTTTTCAGGGAAAAAGGACGGGTCTACTCCTTGCCCCTCATCCCACGGGTAAGCGTCATTAATCACTGTATTAGCGTCATTAACGATTACTTTCTCACTTGAAAAAAAAGGAATGTAATCTTTCCAACTCATAGATAGTTATAACCCTGCACGTAATTAGTGATCGCAAATCGGATAGCATGAAAAGCTTCGTCATTCTTTTCAATTGGCCTGTCCAACACCTCATTTTCTTTTTCGTCGATATCCCAAAAATACCAATCAAAACACTCAATAACGCCTTTACAGTCTGGATGTACTACAATCTTATCTAACTGGTTTCTCATAAAAGTGATTGAATCAATCTCTTCACTTGTCCACTTGTCAGTAATTATAGTAGAGCCGCCGTAATACGATAACTCATCACAAAAGCGATCGGCCGTTGCTGAGCTTCTTGGGTCGCAATACGTGATACCTTCATCATTACCTGGCATGTTGAATGTTTTGCTTGCTAGATTCTTGATGCCTACATCAATTCCGTGAAATTCTTTGTCTATGTAAAGAACCTTCCCAAACATAAAACAGCGAATAACAAACGATTTCTTTTGAGAGTAACCAAAGGCAACACCAAACAAATATTCAATGTCCCCTTGGTATCTCTGGTTGTTTGGATTCATAGGAAAATAATCACTATCTAGCGAATTAAAATCCTCAACTTCATAGCAGCCGCTAAAGATATGCTGCTTTGTCGTCTTCTTGGGTTTACCAAGCCAAACGTGTTCATATTTTTCTAGATCCCGTTCTTTTTCTCGCTCGGCTTCATTTAATACCGATTGGTCACAGAACGGGTTGTCTAGATAATTAATTTGTCTGACAAAATAGCCATCACTAGCCAGCTCATGTTGATTTGTTACATTGCGCTTATATGTTTCATCAAACTCCCAATCTGGGTTAAATAACGTAACAATAGCCGCGCCTGGTGTACGGATAGTAGGAACAACCTTTTCCCAAACGTATTGAGGGACTTTGGCCGCTTCTTCCATAACCAACAAATCACAACCTTCTAGAGATTTGATTTTGTCAGGATTGTCTATCAAACCGAACGGGACGATTTCCGTTCCGGTGATATGACATTTAATCATTGTTTTCGTAATGTTAAAGAACGGTTCTAAATCTAACTCGTAGATTTTATTAACAACGTTTCGCCAGATTGAGTGCTCTACATCGTCTTTATAGTCACGGGCAACCACGATGAAACGCTTTTGTAAAATGGACACCAGAATAATAATAAAACCGACTGTCCAAGACTTAGAAGAAGATCGACCGCCGAAAGGTGTTACCCACCTTGCCAGCCTGTCGATGATTACTTCGAACATCCCCCCAAGGACTGGAGGGATGCTAATGACTTTTTTGAGCCTGTTTCCGTGTTTGAAATGGTGATTTCATCAGGGGTTCGCATGTCCCCCCTTTTGAACTCAACCGTCAGCTTCGGCGCTTCTTGCTCTGGTGATAAAGACTTTAAAACTGTGGAGTTGCCTTTTTTGACCGCTTCCATTCTGCCGCGCTGAATATCTAACTTATACTTAACATGAGCCTTACGCTCTATAGCTAACGCATAATCATCACCACTAACAAAACGGTTAAATTCCTCTCTAGCAATGCCGAAATTGTCGGCTACATCATCGCGAGTTAAACCGCATTCGATTAAATCGCTAAACGTATCTTCAATTTCTGCAAAAAAATCAGAATTAATATCGGTCAATTTCCAACTTCCTCACTCTTGCTTCTAGTGATTGATAAGTAAGTGTAATTTCAGTTCTAAAGTCTTTTAGCCAATCAACATCTTTTCTAACTTCCGTTACCGTAATAATGGAAGTTAACAAGCCAGTTACCAATCCAGTAACAGCACTTGCAACTAACGTCTTAAGATCCAATGTCATCGGTTTTGTCCTTTTTCTTGTCAGTATCGACAAGGCCAAGAACAAGACCAACAACACCAGTAACCAGACTAAATGCAAGTTCAGCCAAACCAGAAAAATTTACTCCGCTATCGGTTAGCTCAACGTTGATTAGATCGGAATTACCAGTTGCTACAGCTAATGATGCAGCAATCAAAGATAAACCGATCTTGGTGCTCTTTTGTTTAAACTTAATCATAAGTTTAGACCTATTTTTAAAAGTGTTTTTTTTTGTAACTTTGGCCGCTACGTTTGACCTAGAGGGCGGTGGGCCTTCACCTGAGTAGGAATCACTAACTATCAGCATAGTGTGCGCGAACGCATCAGAGGAAGACCCACCTAATTCGGTGGGCATAAATCCTGATAGTTTTGGAGTTCCTACGCCCCAACACTTAGATTTTGCTAAGTGCCTGATTATGGTATCAGGATGATCGACAAAAACAAGACTTGTTGTTCATGTTTTTTGCTAGTAGAATTAAAGAACAAACTGTCCAAACCATTACAGTTTTATGAATAAGAGCGACCCGTCGCCAACGGGAAGTTATGACTATTCCGAAGAAAGCAGCCTTACCGATGGGGCTGCTTTTTTCGTTTTTAAGCTTTGCAAGCTTTGCAATAAGATCATATTATTAAAGTTATTCGTTGAGCTTGGCCGCTTAACTACCTACATCGGAACTACAATATGAAAAAATTTAAAGATTGGGATCAGTCTGAACTAGCAGCGATCCGATTTCTACATCACATCGATACACATTATGATTCATTGGTCGCTATTAGAGACAAGCTTCCTAAAAGAAGTAAACTTCTACCACTATTAGACAAACTAGACTCCGTTTGGTGGTTAAAATCTTGGTCGGGGATGTCTCCAACAGAAAGAAGTGACGAAATTACTAAAGCTGTCGTTGATTACAACATGGTACTAGCATCTGCTAAGTTCATGTCACATCCAGACTATCAACAATACATTTCAAAAAAAGACCTAACACCAAAGGACGCGATCATATTTGTGGATATTGATATCCATGAAGAATCCAAGAAATTCATACAATTTTCAGGAAAGGCTGATGCTGAAATGACTATTTGTGGTCTATTCAATCATGCTCATGCAGTTGTTAAGTATAACTCTCAAACTCTCGTTGTTAAAAAATACAAAGATCATAAAGGAAATATTAATTATTCATTTTCATTAGTTAAGGATTTAAGAGTTTTCTATCAGAATATATTTGTTTCCTTTTGGGTTAGCGATACAAAAGTAAAGCAAGAGTCGGCTTTTGATATCTGGCTAAAAAGCCCACAAAGAAAAACATTTAGCGATGTAATTTTTGACCCTACTCCGAATAATAATCCTTCTGATAAATATTTAAATTTATGGGATGGACTAGCATTGCCAGCTCATCCTTCACCTGAGTTTCCCACAGTAACAGCTGCGGCAATGAGTGAAGAGCATGAATTATCAAAAATTTTAAATCACCTATTTGTTATCGTTTGTAAATCTCGAGTTTCAGAATACAAGTATCTATTGGCTCTCCTATCGCAATGGATCAAAGAACCACACAAAAAGAATGGTGTAGCTATTGTTTTAAAATCAGAAGGTAGAGGCACTGGTAAATCGACAATAGGTAAAATTTTAAAGCGAATATTTGGGCATCACTGGTATATGATACAAAGTGTTGAACAATTAGTGGGTAGGTTTAATGGAGCGATAGCTAACAAAGTTGTTCTTGTAGCTGAAGAGGCGTTCTGGGGTGGTTCTTTGCAACATGCTGGCAAACTAAGAACACTAGTAACTGACGGCACGATTACTATTGAGGGTAAGCACAAAGATGGATTAAACCTCGATAGTTATCATCGCTTTGTATTTTTCACCAATAATGATTGGGTTGTTCCAGCATCGTTTGATGAGCGTCGATTCTTCGTTCTTAACGTTAGCGAAGAACGAAAGCAAGATAAAAAATATTTTGACTCTCTTCATGATGCAATAGACAGCGATCAAGTGGTGGGCCAACTAATCGATTTCCTTATTAATTATGACAGCTCTAATATTGACACGCGAACAGCTCTAAGAACAGAAGAGTTCTTTGACCAGGTGGAGATGAGCTTGCCTGAAGAAGCAAAGTGGTGGGGGGATGTCATTTACGAGGGGGAAGTTACCGACCCTGAGCAACTTATAGACAACAGATATTCAGTA
>CBDUPD010000005.1:0-16348 GCA_965368985.1 uncultured Spongiibacteraceae bacterium
ATTATTATGGTATTAACTTCTCTGAAAAGTTTTCCCATACATTGAAACACCACTTCGGTTTAAAAAATCTTGCTGATTATTCAATCGCCGTTCATTATTTTGAGATTGAAAAAAGCAGGGGTAGTGTCGTGTTGATTCATGGTTATATGGATCACGTAGGTTTGTATAACCATGTTATTGAGCTGCTGTTAAATGCTGGATATAACGTGCTTTCTTATGATCTTCCCGGGCATGGTTTATCTTCGGGGGAGCAGGCAGGTATCCCTGATTTTGCAGATTACCAGAGAGTGTTATCCGTTTTGATGGGGGAGGCGAAAGAGTATTTGCCCCAGCCGTGGTATCTTGTTGGTCAGAGCACAGGTGGTGCGATAGCGATGGATTATCTGATGAATAATCCATCACATGGATTCGATAAAGCGGTACTGTTAGCACCGTTGGTTATTCCCGAGCGTTGGGGGTATATACAGTTTCAAATGCATCTGCTTGGCTGGTTTTTAAAAACTGTGCCCAGAGAGTTTGTAGAAAATAGTAATGATGCAGACTTCTTATATTTTTTAAAATATAAAGATCCATTGCAGACACGTAAGATTGCGGCGTCCTGGATAAAGGCTTTATACCATTGGCAAAAGCATTTTACCCATAGCCCTGCGTCTGATGTGCCGGTGTTAGTTATACAGGGAGATGAGGATTTTACTGTTGACTGGAAATATAATTTGAAGCGAATTGCCGAGAAGTTTCCAGGGTATAAGGAGGTTTGTGTGAATAGAGCGCGTCACCATTTAGTAAAAGAGTCAGATAACTTGAGGCAGCAAGTATTGACAGAGTTGCTGGATTTTATTAAATAATGCCATATCTTTTGTGCTGTTTTGCGTGCCGATTTGTATGGAGTGGCGTTAAGCTCCGTCTGGTTAAAAAATCACCTGTTCAGGTTTGGGTCAGTGCTGATTCCTCTTTTATTATTTCTGTGGGCGTAATTCTATATTTCTTTTACGTTGGGCCACTTCGCTTTTTATAACAATCTTGAATAAAGATCTGATTGATTGTATGCTCGCTCGCCAGCTGTCTACGCAAGTTAGGGATACGAGCAATGACGAATCGAAATGTATCAAAAAATTCCGATTTGGCTGCTGAGATTACATTGTGGCTATTGGATGAGACTAATCTACAGGCAAGAATTCTGTCTTCGTTGATTAGTAACCGCTTTACACTGGAGTGTAAGGTATCCAGTCTGACATCTGCGGAAAAGGTCATTTCATCTGAAAATCATCGTCATCTGATACTTATCAATAGCCAGAATTATACGGTTGATGAAGTGGTGGGGCTGCTCTCAAATCTAAAGCATCTGGATGAGTGGGTAAGTATTGCGCTTTTCAATGTATCTCCTGAAGAAGCTTTTGAAGAGTTAATTGCCTGGCCACAGGTTATGGGTTTGTTTTATCTTGAAAGTGACCAGGACCAGTTACTTAAAGGTATAGAGGTGGTGCTCAATAGGGGGCATTGGCTGCCCAGACATCTTATCAGTCGGTTATTGAAAACGCACCGTCGTGCACCTAAAACAGGTAATCAACAGAGTAAAATCACTCCAAGGGAGATGCAGATATTGCAGCAACTTGGCGGGGGGCTGACGAACCAGGAAATCGGTGAGTTAATCCATGTGAGTGAACATACAGTCAGAAGCCATCTTTACAATGTATACAAGAAGATAGGTGTTCGTAATCGCACGCAGGCATGTGCCTGGGTTAAACAGAATCTTTAAGTCATAAGTTTTATGAGATCCTCGTTAGCTTTTACTATTTTTTTTGTCACTATGCTGCTGCCAATAAGATGTCTGGCTGAAGACAGCTCTCTTCGAGTATTAGAAGATGAAATCAGTGGTTTTACCATTGATAGCACTATTACCCGGTTGGGACACGAGTTCTCCCGTTACTTGAGTGAGTACCGTAACAGGGAGGAGAACAGTGGTGATTATAATTTAACGGTATACGAAAGGCCTTCAGCTCGCTGGGGTAATTTAATATGGGTAACTCACAATCACAGAACGGTTTATCGAAATTTTATTCAGCCCAGTGGTAACAATATTGATCAGTTGGCAGAAGTTGCAGCTCAGCAGATTCATGACACCATCAAGCAGCTTAAATTGCAGGCATTATTTTCTGATAATTTCGATCTGGACAAAGATGAACTTTGATTTTTCATCGTTGATGAGTAGGTGATGAGAATGAAACAAAAGAAAGAAAATACAATGAACAAACAATTATATGGAATGTTGTTAACAGTAGTAATGCTTGATGTGAATGCATCTGAGTTGGTCTACCAGCCTGTAAATCCAAATTTTGGGGGTAGTCCTCTAAATGGAAGTCAGCTGCTCAGTAATGCAAATGCACAAAATAATTATAAAGATCCGGATTCCGGACGCTCACCCTATTCACAACTTAGTGCACTTGATCGTTTTACCAGCTCACTTGAATCGCGTTTATTGAGTCAATTGTTATCGGATATTGATGATGGTAATTCGGGCTCTTTGGTAACCGATGATTTTATTATCGATATTACCGATGATAGTGGAACATTAACGGTTGTGGTAACAGACCTCGCTACCGGTGAGGTGACCGAGATTGAAGTTAATGGGCTTGATACTTCCGATGAATGATGTACCTAAAAATAGTGTTGTGAATAGTTATATGTCGGGTTTAACAAAATTAATGAAAGTAGTTGTTGTTACTGGAGTGATGTTGATAGCGGTAACAGGTTGCTCATCAAATAAGGCACAAGAAGATCCGCTGTTTGGTGATCCTGCAGGCTTGACATCAAGAACAAGTAGTTATGACGATCTGGTTTCTTTGCCCGCGCCTAAAGGAAAGATTGTTGCTACGGTATATAATTTTCGTGACCAGACCGGTCAATACAAACCTGCACCATCGAGCTCATTCTCTACTTCAGTCACTCAAGGTGCGACAGCAATGTTGATTAGTGCCATGAATGATTCGGGGTGGTTTATTCCGCTTGAGCGTGAAGGTTTACAGAATATTCTGACTGAGAGAAAAATCATACGGGCTGCCCAGAATAAACCCAATACACCCGGTAATAATAATACAGAATTACCCTCATTGCTGGCTGCAAACATTCTGTTAGAGGGTGGTATTGTAGCTTATGAGTCGAATGTGAAAACAGGTGGAATAGGTGCCCGTTATTTTGGTATAGGCAGTTCAGGGCGTTACAGGGTAGATCAGGTAACAGTCAATTTGCGTGCGATAGATATTCGTTCTGGCCGTATATTGCATAGTGTAATGACAACCAAGACGATTCTATCCCATGAAGTTCAATCCAGTGTTTTCCGGTTTGTTGAGTTTAAGCGATTGTTGGAAATTGAAGCAGGTGTGACGAGTAACGAACCTGCGCAGCTTTGTGTTTTCTCTGCAATAGAGTCGGCATTGATACACCTTATTGCTGATGGTATTCAGAAAAAATCATGGGCACTTGAAAATGATGAGGATAGCAATCAAACCGTGATGTCTTACTATTTACAGCAAGTTTCCAGCGTCCATTCTTCAGGTAAAACCCACACATCCCTCTAGCCATCTCTTTTCAAATCTCAGCCTTAAGGCTGAGATTTCAGGTTCGATGTGTAAACATTTACGGATGATTTACGTATAGAACATATTCACAATACTCCTGATACTTGGGAACAGTTTATTTGAAGGTTTTGAAATATTTTCTGTGCTGTTCACATGCTTAATCAGGGGAGTCCGGTAATTTATTCATTACCCAATAAATTTATAGTGTTAGCTGTTATATATGGCTGTTTGTTCGGCTTTTGTGTGAATGCGTTGGCTAACGATGATCTTGATAGCTTTGATGAACTTGCCGGATATTTTTATGTTGATCTGGTAGATGGCCAAAATAATAGCGCTGCGTCAATACAGATAGGTGATCATAATCTTCAGGATATTTTTCAAACAGATGAAGATAACAGGGTGATTGCCATTCAGAATGGAGCAGAAAATAAAATAGCTTCCCGACAGTATGGTTTAGGTAATGCGGCTAATGTTCAGCAGTTAGGCACTGAGAACCTGATTAGTCTGTATCAGCAAGGTTATGAAAATGAAGCGATCATAATGCAAGGCGGGTATAACAATGTTGCAAATGTTCAGCAGTTTGGTGAAGAAAACTCGGCAAGAATTAATCAATATGGTCAATCTAATACCGCTTCCATAGAGCAATATGGAAGCGGATTAAATAGTGTCGTCACGCAATATGGTGACAGCAATACAGCTACGGTTAAGCAATACAACCAGGCTGTGTTTTATTAACCCAATGTTTCAAATAAAGGAATGTTCCATGAGAAAGATTTTACCCATTGCTGCAGCTATCATGCTTGCTTCTACAAACTTGCATGCGGCCAATAACACAGCATCTACAGTTCAAAACGGTTCAAATAATTCTGCTTCTACTGTACAGACTGGTGATAATCATTCGGCAGTAGTAACCCAGGATATCGCCAATGATAGTTCAGTAAGCGTAAATCAAGCTGGTGATGGCCAATCAGCAACTGTTATTCAGACAGGTGATCCGTCGTTTACATCAACGAATAGATCGACAGTTACAGTTGATCAGCAAGGTGGACCAAACCTGGCTACAGTAACACAGGCTCATGTAGAAGATACTGTCGCTGATGTTCGTCAAAATGGCGCGAATAATTCTGCGGCAGTAGAACAGTTACATGTTAGCCTGAGTTCTGCAACTGTTGAGCAGTTGGGTGATAGTAACACCGCTGCTACAAGGCAGTATGGCTTCGGTAGTCACAACCCTGCAAGCTCTACAACTATTCAGACAGGTACTGGTAATATTGCTGATACAAATCAGGATACATCAACAAATGCATTATCAACGATTAATCAGTTGGGTAACTATAATACAGCCGATGTTGATCAGTTGGCAGGTTCAGCAAATTCAACTGTAGATATCAATCAATCAACATCTAATGCAAATGCACAAGCTATCCAAAATGCTTCATATGATTCGTCAATTACTATTGATCAAAACAATGGGGCTAGTAGCACTGCCACAGTTACACAGTTGAATGGTGGATTGAACAACGCTTCGGTAACACAAACAAGTTATGCTAATAGCGCCAGTTCAGCCACTGTAGTACAAGAAGGTAATAATAACAGTGCAACTACTTACCAGGAGCATATTTACGGTTCGGCTTTGACTGTTACCCAGATAGGTGATGATAACTCGGCTGCCGTTAATCAGGAGCATACAGATAACAGTACAGCTGACGTTACACAAACAGGCTTGAATAATAATGCTGATGTTCGTCAATTCGGTTTTGGTACACATGAGCCAGCTTCAGCAACTGTTAATACAATGGGCGATAACAACAACGTAAACATCAACCAGGATGATTCATATCAAGCTGTGTCTGTTGTTAATCAGGATGGTGTAAGCAATACAGTAGATATTGATCAGGTTGATAACTCAGCATACTCTTCTGTGCAGGTTGACCAGATTGGTGGAAGCGCTAATGGTGATGTAACGGTATTACAAAACCTGGCGACTAACTCATCAGTGATAGTTGTTCAGGATGCTGTTCTGGGTAGCATGGTAAATGTTCACCAACACGAAGGTGATCAGTTGGTTGCTAATGTTAATCAATCTAACACAGTGAATGGTAGTGTGGTTATTGATCAAACAGGTTCTGAGCAGTTGGCTAATGTTTCACAATCAGGTGACAGCAATGATGCCACTGTTCTTCAGATAGATGCTTTGAATGTTGCTGATATTATTCAAAATGGGGATTTCAATGTAGCCAATATTGATCAGTCAGGAAACAATCTGAATGCATCAATTAATCAGACAGGCCTTGGTGTTATTGGTAATGTAAATACTGCAAGCATTACTCAAAGTGGTCAGTTTGATGTTGCGAATATCACTCAAATGGGTGGTGCTGGAAATACTGCAACTATTGTTCAGCAGTAATCTTTATGGGCGGCCTGAGGGTCGCCCTTTTTTATTATGAAAACTATAAATTTAATAAAAGCAGTCATAATATCAGGTCTAACTATTTCTATGAATAATATTGCTGAGGTCTCAGATGTTAATGTGGAGTTACAGCTAAGTTTTGTTGAAAATACAGTAAATGTAATTCCTTGCCTTACTGAAAAGACAGAGAAGAATCTGCGATTTGAATTATCTGTATTACGTACAGGTCCGAGTGGGAAGAGTCAGTCTGCACAATCAGGAAGATTTAACCGGGGTGAAAAAACTTGTAGTCATGTGTTAAGTTTGTCTATCGGTGATGAAGATAGAGCCAGTTTTAACCTGAAAGTTTTTGACCAGGATAAATTGTTAGTTGAGCTTTCGCGCCACTATCCGTAAGTTGTATTTGGTTTGGCGTAAATGAGGAGGACCGGCCCCTCGAAGTGTTTTGGATCTTCGAGCACGGAGCTGGCTCAGTTGCAGGGGAAATAAGCCATTATTCAGAGGTTCTCTGGCTATTCATATGGCATCATCAGTAACAATGCTCAATCAAGGCATTGTTACTGATAATAGAGTCAATCTAACAGAATATGTTAATGTTTTTGTATTAAATAACTTGTTTTTTGGTTTTCTAACTACCAAACCATCGCTTGTCTTTGGTCTTTCTGATTTCTTTTTCAGATGACCATTCCAGTATGCCTGATTCCAGATGAAGCAGTTTTAAAGTGAATTTGTAATAAACATCTTTTTTGCTGCCATCCTTTTTTACAATAGAAGACATATTGCCATAGAGCATATATTCAGCGCCAATATGTTTGCCAACATTGGCGGCAGTTGCTTCATTGACGAGGCCCGAGTCTTGTTGGTAGTTAAATTGTTCTTTCACCTGTTCAATGGCGGTCATATCAACAAAACGGAATTTTCCCGTGTTTATCAATTTTGATTGAATGGAATCGGTGACGCTCTCAAGATCAATATGTTCGGTTGTTTTGTTTTTAATGCGGTCAACAAAAATAACCGGGCGACGCTGGTTGGTCACTTGCACAACAGGTGGGAAAACCAGTAGGTCATCCACCATCTTGCCGGCGATACCTTGTAAGTCGGTTGAGCCAAAATCCGTGTTTACCGTTTCTTGTGCGGTTGCATCACCGTACTCAACTGAGGAACAGGCGGCCAGAAAACAGCTAAGCAGTGCGATAGTAAATAATGTAAACCTTTTCATATATATTCCTCTTGGGGTTAATCCCTGACGATAATTTTAAACGTTATTGCTGATGGATTGGGCGCAACAGCCTGTACGGTTGATACTTCATTGCCTGCAATGACGATTGGAGCCCATTGACGGCCGTCGGGGTTAACTTCAAACCCGTCTTTATCATAAAATTTAAACTTGTATTGAAAATCCAGCTTCCACTTCCAGCTATTATGCAAATCAGCGCTGACTTGCATAATATTACCTACTGTACGTTGGCGAATATCAACAATAGATAACCTGCTTTGAATTTGTGCGCTGTTGTACTCGATGAAAGGCTCATATTCACCGCTTTCATTGGGTTTCATTGTGCCGGTGGCTCCAGCGGAGCAGCCTGAAATAATGGTTGCTGTGATTGCTGCCATTATCAAGCCAGTGATGGTATTAATGATTTTCATAGCATCATTCCTTTATAGCTGAAACTGTTGTGTGATTAATCGATTATTGGCATTGATCACACGCAGTATAGTTATTTTACCCGATTGTATCTTAATATTTTCAGTTCGACTCATGCCAGACATCACAAGTTCAATATTGTGTTCTCCTTTTATGATTGCTGTGCGAAATATTTGTGCATTATGTGGCAATGTTAGCCAGTTTCTTAGGTCAGGCTGTTCAGATACGACGTTATAAAGCGTACTTAAAATTGAGCCAACTGCCCCACCTTCTTTTGTGGCTTGCTGGTGCAGTTCGTGTTTGGCACGTGCTCGTATTACCATGCGAACAATCATGCCGGGTATATTTTCCTGTAGTGATTTGACCGCCATGCTACCTATTTGGGCAACGACTTCCGTTGAACCAAGTCGACTGTTGTTATTAAAAATAGTCAAAGATCTGGCCTGATACCAGTTATTGCCAGGATAATAAGGGAAAGAAATAGTGCTATATGTGGCAGATTGGCCGGTCAGGTAGGGTATGGGTAGCTTAAAGCTCTGGCGAGCAGGTACAAAGCCATCTTCGAAAAGAACAACCAGATGCCCCTCATCGGCATATTTAATTTTTTTATTGGCGCTAATGCGTTCGATATCTTTAAGGATAGTGGTGCTGTCGGGGTTGATCTCAAGAGCTTTTTTATAATCAACCAGAGCGGCATTAAGGTCGCCCATGGCTTCCCATATAACAGCGCTGGTATAAAAGGTGTAGGCATTCTGGAAAGAGCTTTTAACCTTGCCGGCTATTTTGCTCATTCCGGCCAGCTCGGGTGAATTTTTCCAGAACGAGGTATCTACATTTTTAGAGCGGGCATTTTCATCGGCTTTTGACAGCTCTTTTTCATGGGCGACTTCAAGAATTCGTTGTTCCAGAGCTGCGCGGCGAATTTCGACGCTGGCACCTTCAATGTCACCCAGACCCAGATAGTTAAAAGCCTGCGAGTGCAGGGCCATGATACGCTCAAAACCGTAACCGGTGTAAGGCAGGGCGTTATCATTGGTAAGAAAGGAGGCAGTGCCTGATGCGGCAGATGTTGCTGAAACTATAGCTTTGTCGTCTACTTTCTCATAGCTTTCGTAGACGTGATCGAAGTCGGCCTTACTGGCTTCAAACTGGTGATTGAGCTGGTGAAGTCGACCAGATTCCTGTGCATACAACAGCCCATCGTTACTTTTTTGTTTGCTGAGCAGTTTTGGGGTGACATCATCAATAGTGCCGTTGGTAATCGCAGCTTTATATTCTGCAGCCTGATTGGGATAAGGGTTGAATACCGAGGTGCTGGCGCATCCTGACAGTGTGAAAACAAGTAGTGACACAGCTTGAAAAGAGTTTGTTTTAAGCATCCTGCCTCCAAAGCTTTGGTATCAAGGTTTAAAGCTTATTCTGCTCTTAATTGTATAACACCATCGGGTGTTCCCAGCAATAACAGATCTGCAGGTCTTGCTGCAAAAAGGCCGTTAGTGACCACGCCAACAATATTATTGATCTGTGCTTCTGTGGTTTCAGGGTCTTCCATCATAAAATCATGAATATCAATAATGATGTTGCCGTTATCAGTAATAACGCCATCCCGGTGCAGCGGTCTGCCGCCCAATTTGGTAAGTTCACGAATCACGTGATTGCGCGCCATGGGAATGACCTCTACTGGTAATGGGAATGCCCCCAGGGTAGTTACCAGTTTTGACTCATCAGCAATGCATACAAACTCTGTAGCGACAGCTGTGACAATTTTTTCTCTTGTAAGAGCAGCCCCCCCTCCCTTGATTAGCTCAAGCGCCGAATTGGATTCATCGGCACCATCAACATAAATGTCTATTTCAGAGACTGTGTTGAGATCATAGACATCAATGTCATGGTTTTGCAGGCGATCAGCACTCGCTTCCGAGCTTGCTACCGTGCCCTTGAATTTGTCTTTATGTTTGGCCAGAGAGTCAATAAAACAGTTGGCTGTTGAGCCGGTGCCTATACCAATGATGGAATCGGTATTAATTTTACTTATCACGTAATCAACAGCGGCATCGGCGACGGCTTGTTTGAGTTGATCTTGATTCACGTTTATTTCCTTTTTGAAGAGACTCTTATTATGATAACTCCATTATAAGGGTAAATGATCTAAAGGCCGAATGCTAAATCGCAGTTAAGTGGCGCGAGGCCAGGTTAAGTTAAGTTGAGGCTTTCATGAAAATCGTTGTATTTGGCGGTACAGGCTATATTGGTAGTCATGTGGTAGAGCAGCTGATATTAGCAGGTGAGGTACCTGTGTGTCCTGTAAGAGGTTCGAGTGATACACAGTTTTTGAAAAGTATAAAAGCAGATATCCAGATCTGCGACTTTAGTAAGGGGTCTTTATCGGAAATAATGCAGAGTGCAGAGGTGGTCATTAATTGCCTCGCTCGACCTGAGCTACATCTTTCACTGGAAGAACACCGGAAAGTTGATGTGGAGCTTACATCACGCGTATTACAACAATCGATAAAAGCGGGTGTTAAACGGTTTATACAGTTGAGTACCGTACAGGTTTATGGTTTTCATCGGCCGTCTGAGCCGATTGATGAAGATTATCCAGTGTCTGGTGACTATCATTTTAATCAAGTGGCGATTGAAAGAGAGCAAGCTTTAAAGGTTATTGCCGAGAATTCCGGAATCGAGCTGGTGATGTTGCGTGCCAGTAATACTATCGGCGCACGTGACCCGAATTTTTTACAGATAGTTGAGGCTCATAAAAAAGGCTTTTTCCCGATATTCAAACGCGGGGTGCGATTTTCCTGTGTTGATACCCGTGATGTAGGAAGGGCGATGGTCTGGTTGACAAAACAAGAGCAGCTTCAACATGATTGCTATTTATTAAAAGGTTTTGATGTTGGCTGGTTGCAGATTAAGGAAAAGCTTGATCGAATAATGGGAAAGAGATCCAGAGTGATTTTTTTGCCTGAGAAAATAATGATGATATTGGGCTTTGTTTTTGAAAAGTTGTTCCCTTATGGGAGTAATCCTCCACTTATACGCTTTTCTGTAAAGGTGATGAGTACCAATACCTTGTTTGATAGTTCCCGAATAGAGAATGAGGGATTTTCTACCTGTTATGAGGTTGATCAAATGTTGGAGAGCTACTGTAGAAGCCTGTTAAAATAGCCTGCTATTTGACTCTACAGGGAAAGACATCATTTAATCGTTGGCTGAGGTTTTTTATCGATACCGGTTTGATAATACAGTCATCCATGCCGCAGCTACTTATCTTATTAGTATATGATTCATGAGCATGGGCAGTTAATGCAATGATGGTAATTTTTTTCAGGTTATTTTCCTGTTCCCACAGCCTGATTTTCTTTGTTGCTTTGAATCCATCCAATATAGGCATTTCGCAGTCCATAAATATCAGGTCATAGTTTTTATAATTCTTCATATACTCTTCAACAGCTTCTGCGCCATTGTTAACGACAACAAATTGGTGATTGAGTTTTTTTAGCATACCTTTTGTAACGAGCTGATTGGTAGGGTTGTCTTCAGCAACAAGAATACTGAGTACCTCGTCTTGATAAAGAACAGGTTCCTCCGATTGTTTTGCGTGTTCCTGTTTTTCCAGACCTAGACTGTTTGCAATAAAATGCCTTAGCTCGGAGGCGCTAATCGGTTTTGTTTCGCTAATGGTGACGTCGAGGCCATTTAGCTCATCTATTGATACAGGTATGCCTGTTCCTGACATCAATGCTATGGGTAGAGGGATAACATTTTTTTTATTATGAATACTTTTTATCAACTCAAGTGTATTGTTATTATCAAGCTGGGCATCGAGTAATAATAGATCAAAGGCATGGCGAGAGTTTTCATTTTCCAATTTTTCTAATAAGGACTTTCTGGATGTTACAACATCATAGGCAATAGATAAGCTATTCAGGTTGTCTTTTAGAATGTGGATCACCTCTGGATTGTCTTCGGCAATTAATACGCGAATGGGAGGTAATATATAACTGGGTTGCTCTGATATACCCGAATCATATTCAATGGGCAGTTTAATCAGAAATGTAGTACCTGTATTTTCTTTGCTATCTACCTGAATTTCACCATTCATTCTTTCAATTAAATTCTTTACGATTGATAAGCCAAGCCCGGTGCCGCCAAATTGACGATAAGTTGATGTGTCTGCTTGTTTGAAAGGATCAAATAAAGAACTGATATCTTTAGATTTTATACCTATACCGGTGTCACTGATTTCAAAAGTGATAGCATCTTTCTCAGGTGTTGATTTCACGATGAGTTTAACGTGGCCCTTGCTGGTAAATTTAAAGGCATTACCTAACATATTTATCAGAATTTGTTTGATGCGTGTCGGGTCGCCATAAAATACCCCAGGTATGTTGTCATCAATGTTGATGATGAATTCCAGATTTTTGATGACAGAAAGGTGTGAAAAAACAGAACGAATCTCTTTTGCAATGCTTCTTATGTCAACCTCTCCACGTTCTATGGTCATGTTGCCGGTTTCAATTTTTGAATAATCAAGAATGTTGTTTACCAGTGTTAGAAGTATATTGCCTGAAGAGTTAATAATTTTATTATAGTTTTTCTGAACGCTATTTAACGGGGTGTCAGCCATGAGTTCAGAGACGCCGATAACTGCGTTAAGCGGGGTGCGAATTTCGTGACTCATATTGGCAAAAAATTTGCTTTTCGTTTCTTCTTTTAGCTGTGCTTCAAGTGCATTGGCTTCAGCTTCTTTTTGTTTCTTTTCTATTTGTCTGAAGCGTGCAGAAAGGGCAAGGGTTATAAATGAAAGAAGCAGAAGAATGCTGATTCTTGATGCAGTGTTTGCAGTATTTATACTGATTGTCTGCGTTAGAACTCCTGCAATAGCGCTGGAAGAAATGATCGCCAACAATCCATAGCCAATAGAAAAATATTTGGCATAACTGACTCCATGTCTTGAGCAGGAAATTGCGCCAATGAGTAAGATGATACTGCCTGCAAGTACAGAAGAGTCAGATATATGTGCAAAAGTCTGTAACGGTAATATTGGAGATATTAACAAGCATAGAGACATCAGAATAACTGAAATATTAACAACTTTATAAGTTTTAGGCGAAAGGGTAGACATTTTTAGCGTTATGTTTGCCAAAATGGCACCCAATATACCAATCACTAACAGTAAATAAAAAACACCTCTTTGTTGCAGGTAGGGCCATTGATAAAGGTAATCATTAAACCAGCCATCCATAAACATATGCATCATGATGAATGAACTAGCGAACATAGAGTAAAAAAGATAGATGCGATCTCTTGTTGTGAAAAAGAACATCAGGTTGTAAATAATCAGGCCTATGATAATGCCGTGGTAAATCCCGCGGACTTTTTCTCGATTTGCCAACCAGCCGCTGAACTTTTCTACTGTGCTGACGTTGACAGGTAGTGATGTAAGGCTTTCACTGCTTATCTTGATCAAAAGTCTCCGTGTGCTCTGTTTGGGAAGACTTATCTGCTGGGCATAATGGACATTATTTGATTTTATATCGGTATGGTTAAACCATTGCATGTCTCCATGTTCGTAACGGCTGAATTGTTGGTTGTCACTTTCAAAATAAACATCGATGAAATCTACAAGTGGAGCATCAAAATGTACGATAACTGAAAGGTCTTCATTGTTGGTATTTGATAGTTCGGTAGTTAACCAGAAAGCTGATTGGGAAAATCCACGATTGAAAAACTTCTGCCTGCTTGGTTGAAATTGATCAATAAGGGTCAATGCTTCAGGCAGGTTGATGGTTTTTGTCTTGTCTTCCAGAAAATATAAATGAGGCACTAAATTGATAACATCCATCTGTTTATCAATGACAAATGCTTCCCTTCCTTCTTCAGCCGTAACAAAAGGAATAAGTAAAATGAATGCAATCCCTGTCAAACAAGTTTTCAGCAGTGATTTTTTCAATGTGCCAATTCCCTGTTTTACTGTAATAAGTCTAGTTTATAAATCGATATGATGATAATAATTGAAGCAAATAGGGCTGGTATTATTCAATATTTGCCATCGCCTAATGGCGTTAACGAGATTTAAAAGTGAAGGTTAAGTGTTAATCCAAATTGGCGGGGAGGCCCGTAGGTTGCTACAGATATCTGCCCGTCAGAGTCATCAAAGCTGTGTGTTTTATACTCTTCATTAGCGGCGTTTTTAACCCATCCTGATACAGAGACTGTTTCGTCATTTGAATACCAGTTAAGAGACATGTCCAGTAATCTTCGGGATGGAAATTTGTTTAACTCATAGTTGTACAAATCCTGATAGGTTTCATCACGATAGGTGTACATCAAGGCGAACATGATTTCTGAATCATTGGGTAAAAACAGGCTTAGCTCGCTAAGAAATGCAAAATTGTGGCGGGGTGAGTTTCTCAAGCGGTTGCCAGAAAGGTCAACGGTGTTACCCGTGTTATCCTGTATCTCAAGTTTATCAAACTCCCCATTATTGTATGCGTAACTTCCACCAATACGCCACATGGAAAAGACCTGCCATTGATAATCAAGTTCGAATCCGCTAGTGGTTGCTTCGCCGGCATTTTCAGTGACTATGGCTCGCGCTGTCCCCGAAGAGATTGATTGCAATACCTGCATGTCTGTATAGCGGGTATAGTAATGGGCCAAATTTAACCGGACGCGGTTATCCCACCATAATGACTTTAGCCCCAGCTCATAACTTTTTGCATGTTCCGGGTCGAAAGGTTTTGCGGCTACTTCAGCAGTTGCCGATTGACCTTGAAATCCCCCACTCTTGAAACCTTTGTCGGCACTTAGGTAAGTGCTAAAGTTTTCCAGCCACTGATAATCAAGGGCAATACGCCATGTTAGGGTGTCCCAGCTTTCTGTTTCAGAGATGCTGTAGTTTTCCAGTACCAGAAAGTCAATAAATCCGAGGTTGTTAGTTCTGGCACTGTTTGAGAAGTCTTTTTTCTCATCTGAGTAGCGTAAGCCAAGGCTTAGATTTAATGCCTCTGTTAGATGGATATTTGATTGCCCAAAGATGGCAGTACTGGTTGAGTCTGATTTTTGGTTGAAGCTGTCAATGACTGAATCTTTTGGTCCCCAATAGAGAGCAAAATCGTTTATATCTGCAATACCATCACCATTGAGATCCATCCATAAGCCGTTAAGGCCGAATATGTCAGCGACACCATTAGTCGGGTCAGCAATTAAAAAATTCAATGGACTGGCTTGTCCCTGTATGACAAAAAATTCAAACTCTTCCTGCCTGTGTGCTTTTTCATTGAGAAAATATACGCCAGCAACCCCGTCAATAATGCCCCCTTTATTGTACGAGAATCTTAGCTCCTGACTCAATTGTTCAGAGTCTTCCACTACGCCATTATTAACGTCATTTCCACCATTAGCCAATGCTTGAGCGTTTGATACGCCGCTAATATCCTCCAGCCATCGATACCTTGATTCACGATAAGCAGTTAATGATGTTAATTGTATATCACCAATCAGGCTATTGAGTTCCAGGCGTATACCTCCTGCATCACGTTTTTGGAAGCCATCGGTATCAGCAGTGGTTTTAAAAATATTATCAGGGTAGTTGATAGAGATATCAGCTTGTGCAGCATTTGACCCCGTTGCCCTGCGGGCATTACCCAGGCGATCAACATCTTCCACGTCAACGGCGATAAGAAGCTCTGTATTGTCAGAAAAAGCAAACAATGTTTGCCATCTGGCAGCTCTGTCATTGATATCCTGAAGTTCATTGCCTGTGGTAGTATTCTCTATATAGCCATCTCGTCTGTCTAACACCAGGGCAAAGTTAGAGAAGGTCGTGTCGCTGTGAGGGGTGTTGGTTTTAAACTTTATTTTCAGCCTTGAGTAATTTCCAGCTGTTAATTCAAAATTGGACTCTTCCTTGTCGCCAGGTTTATTTGAAATGATATTAATGGCTCCGCCGATAGCATTTCTCCCATAGAGTGTTCCTTGAGGCCCACGAAGTACTTCAATGCGTTGTATGTCATTGAATGTGAATGTGCTGGCGCTGGGTCTTGCTATATAAACGCCATCAGCATAAACAGCCACAGAAGCATCTCCTCCTGCGCTGTCTTCATTCGACCCTATACCCCGAATATAAAATTGTGGTTGGCCAATGCTAAATCTTGAAGCGCTAAATCCTGGTGTTAGGGCTTCTATATTGTTAATGTTATTCAGGTCAAAAGTATCGATGGTATTTGTGTCAAATGCGGTAATGGATACGGGGACATCCTGCAGGTTCTCTGTTTGTTTTTGAGCAGTAATGATGATTTCTTCAAGTTCAAATAACTGTTCAATCTCTATATTTAATACTTCATTATTTTGTGCTGAGGCAATACTGGCATATAGACACAAGAAAGGTGCTAATAATGTAAATGGAATTGTATGTGGATTTGGCATCCCTAATTCCTTGTGAATAAGAGGTAGTAAATAAAGAATAGTAGAGTTAAAGAGAGGGGCTATAGAATTTTAAGGTTGTTTGATAATAAGGGGGGTGTGTTGTTAGATGAATAAGTTATTGATGAGGAAAAAAGTCAATTTCTTGAACTGGAAATATTGCAGCTGGCTGTTTAACAGCAAGTAGTATTTTGGGGGTGCCAGATCTTGTTTTTACATAGAAGTGGCTCATGTCAGAAGTCGGGCTTTTACCCGACAAAATAATTGAAGAAAATAGAAGCTATTTTG
>CBDUPD010000006.1:0-15515 GCA_965368985.1 uncultured Spongiibacteraceae bacterium
AACGATAGCGCATGGAAAACACTGCCACTTCCGCAAAGAAATAACTTAACTGCTGTATAAAATCCGGTTTATTCATAGCTGAATCTTCATGCACTACTATTTTTATAATAACTATACCAAAATTCTCTGTAATAGCATCTCCCATGATTATTCATCAATTATTTCTTAGCCACAAAACAACTTGAGATGAATAATGAAACCCATCAAACTGGACGGATCTATTTACAGAATCAAGGTCATTCAGATGAAACACATGATGGCTATTTTTTGCCTATCCATTTTTATATTGCCAGCGTGCTCAATAACAGAACAAAATACTGAAAAATATATTACAGCAGAACAACTACATTCAAAACTCAACGACTCTCAGTTGATTATCATAGACACCCGTAGCAAACGTGAATTTGAAAAAGATCATATTCCAACAGCGAGACATATCCCGTTCTGGAAAGCAGCCTTCTCTGAAATAAAAGCCAGTGATTGCGAAGAGAAGACACTCGTTCTTTATTGTGAACATGGCCCAAGGGCACATATCAGTCGCCTATTTGCTTTTTGTGAATGTGACGATGTGAAGATACTAAAAGGACATATGGTTGGCTGGAGAGAGTTTGCAACTGAAAAGCAAACAGTGGCTACCGATAGTAAATAATACCTGCATATATTATTTACTATCGGTATCTTTATTATCAAGACTGGCCAACAGACTGTCTTTCAAACGCTGGATAAACCCCTTACAAAAATCAATGATTTCACGCCCTAATAAAGGAATAGCCAACCACCAGGTAACCTCGGCAAAAATAAATACCGCACCAGCCCAAACAGCTAACTGTTCAGTCTCATAAGGTAAAAAAGGAATTATAGGCAATACCCCAAAAGCAATACAGGATATCAGCAATAGTGTAAAACCCAGTATTTTTCGCATATTCATCATCAACCAGTAGACCTCAAGCTATGATCATAACACTTACATGCTGTTTTTTCTGTTCAGATAGCTTGCTCAGTGACCATAAATAGAATGTATGAATAATATTTCATCACTATGAACTCTGGCCAATGTCGCTTAAAATAGACCTACGCCAATCAAAAATAGAATTATGTCTGAAAATACTATAGAAAATAATGGCCGCATGATGAAACGGGCCACTTATGCCTCTGTTACTACTGCCGGCGTTCTTATCGCAGTGAAGTTTGCCGCATGGTTTTTAACCGGCTCTGTCAGTATTCTTGCATCTCTTATCGACTCTTTAATGGATAGCCTTGCATCGATTATCAATATGCTGGCTGTACGCTATTCCTTAATACCAGCTGACGGCGACCACCGTTTTGGTCATGGCAAGGCCGAACCGCTTGCAGGTTTGGTACAAGCAGGCTTTATTTGTGGGTCTGCTGTATTTCTTGTATTTCATGCTGTCGATCGACTGCGCTACCCACAGCCTCTGAGTGATCTGGACATTGGTATAGGGGTAATGGTTTTCGCAACACTGGCAACCGGCGCTCTGCTTGCTTATCAATACCATGTAATAAAACACACACAATCAACTGCTATACGTGCCGATGCACTGCATTATGCCACCGATATGTTAAGTAACATCAGCATTATACTTGCCCTTGTATTGACCACCTTTGGCTGGGTCTGGGCTGATACTCTATTCGCCATCGGTATTGCCATCTACATTTTTTATAGTGCTGTCAGCATTGGTCATGATGCATTCCAACAACTGATGGATAGAGAACTGGATGACGACATTAAAGAACAGATTTTGGCGTTAGCACTGGAAAACCCGGATGTACATGGCGTACACGATTTTCGCACCCGCCAATCAGGCCAATCCAAATTTATTCAGCTGCACCTTGAACTGGATGACACTTTACTGCTAACAGAAGCACATGCCATTGCCGACTCTGTTGAAGATGCAATATGCAGTTTTGTCCCTGGCGCAGAAGTGATTGTTCATCAAGACCCCGCCAGTATTGTTGAACACAAGCCTGACAACTGATTAACTATCAAGTAGTTGAAGGTAAACCTCGCGCAAGTATCATCGCTGTTGAGTAAACACTGAATATCAATTCATCATTCTGGTTATACATTCTATTAATGGCTCTTACGATACCTCTATCCGGCTTGCTATTCGAACGGCGGATATCAGTAAATTCCGAAACCACATATACCGTATCATCAACGAACATCGGTTTATGCATACGCATTTCATCAAAACCCAGGCCTGCCACAGCCTGTACAACACCATCTTCGTACAAACTGTTACCTAACTTACAAAATGTAGCAAAAATATAAGCTGAGCAAGCAGTCAAATTACCATAAACCTGTCTGGCGGCCTCTTCATCAATATGAAAAGGTTGAGGGTCCCAGTGCCGGGCAAATTCAATCGATTCTTGCCGGGGAACGACATACGATGATGATTGCAGTTTTTCACCAATAGTTAAGTCTTCCAAATATATTTTGCGTTTATCTCTAGCCATAATTAACCCGCTCTATCACCTGATTACTCATAATATATACAAACAATCTGCAACAAATTCAAAAACCTTAGATACATATTACCTGAGAATACCTATGCAAACATTATCTCAATACAGAGATAAATTCAGAATACATTCAGATCAATGAGCTATACTGAGTTTTTCACACTTCGAGATTGATCATGGGTTCTTTTTTAAAACTAATAGCTGGCTTACTGATATTTGCATTAATTGTGGCCGCAGGAGGTTTTGCTCTCAATCGCTTTTACCCTGAAAAACTACCGATGAGCATAAAGAATATTGTTGATAAGGCTGAGACCTCAAGTATTAGAACCATGGAAGATGTTATTCCAGGCTATGCAACTGAAGCCGAGAGGGAACTAAAAGCACAGCTGGAAGAGAACAATCGTATTGCTATTGAGGAACGCGGAAAACTTCAGCGACTGGGCCAACAAAAAGCTGAATATGAATTCAACAAGGCATTCGACAAGTGGTATACCGTGCACGAAGATTGTAAAAACACTAACAGCCCAAGAATGATATCTTTATGTGTTAACCAAAAAAAAGAGGCTAAAGAAAAGTTTAAAGCAATCTGGAGCGAACAAAACAACTGAAAATTAAACCCGTTTTTTTTATTCTATTGGCTTATTTTACCAGCATCAGTTCCAGGTTTTCCCGGGCGCCTTCATGCCCTTGCTCAGCTGCTTTTTTATACCATTTAATCGCAGCATCTTTATACTCAACAAAAATATCCGCATCTTTTTGATACATAACACCCAGATTATATTGGGCGCTTACAACACCTTGCTCAGCGGCTTTTTCATACCATTTCATTGCCTGTTGATGATCTGGAGCAACACCATTACCCAATTGATACATCACTGCAACATTATATTGTGCGTTAGACAAACCTTGCTCAGCTGCCTTGTTATACCAATGAAAAGCTGTCGCCTTATCAACAGCAACACCCTGCCCGTTCTCATATAGAACACCCAGGTTATACTGCGCCTTGGCAAAATTTTCTTCAGCGGCCTGGCTATACCAATTCATAGCAATCTTGTAATCAACCGCCACACCATTACCGGTATGATACATATAACCCATGTTATATTGAGAAACCGGATCTCCCTCATCTGCAGCTTTTTTAATTTGATAAAAATCGATCGGGAAAACGGAAATCGAGAAAGAGATGCACGCTAATAAAATAATAAATTTTTTCATCTTATAGCACCAGATTATCACAATGAATCAACTCGGGCTCAGCCTGATAACCCAAAACATCAGAGAGCTTGGCACTGGCCAAACCTTTTATCTTTTCAGCGTCACTCGATGGGTAGTTAACCAGACCTTTGGCAACTTCATTACCTGCCTGATCAAAACAGGCAACCATATCACCTACTGAAAACTGCCCGTTCACACCTGTAACACCAACAGGCAGTAGGCTGATACCACCTTTTTTCAGGGCTTTTACCGCCCCATCATCAAGCACAAGCCCGCCTTTACACTTTTGCAAACCGGCAAGCCATAGCTTACGCGCTTCTAGTGGTGCCTGCTCGCTATAAAGAAGCGTTCCTATTTCTTCACCATGCATCAGTTTAACAATAGCGTTATCAATTCTGCCACCAACAATCACCGTATCAGTACCTGAACGCGCAGCCAATTCTGCCGCTTTAACTTTTGTTATCATACCGCCACGACCCAACTTGCCCCCTCCCGAAGCCATTGCCACGAGCTCGGCACTGCCCGCCTTTGTTTCGGCAATAAGCGCTGCCTGAGGATTGTTCCGCGGATCACTATCGTACATGCCATTCTGGTCAGTAAGAATAATTAATGCATCAGCATCAATTATATTAGCCACCATAGCTGCTAATGTGTCGTTATCACCAAAACGTAATTCATCGCTTGCAACAGTGTCGTTTTCGTTAACAATAGGCACGACACCTAAATCTATCAGTGTTTGCAATGTACTACGGGCATTCAGATAACGCTTACGGTTAGAAAGGTCTTCATGCACCAAAAGCACTTGTGCTGTGTGATAATTATAACGCTGAAACTCAGTTTCATATGCCTGAACCAGGCCCATCTGGCCAACAGCAGCTGCAGCTTGCAGCTCATGCAGCGACTCAGGTCTTTTACTCCAGCCAAGACGAGTCATGCCCTCTGCAACAGAGCCTGAAGACACCAACACAACTTCAAGCCCTTGACTACGTAATTGGGCAATTTGTGCTACCCATCCGGCAATCGCAGGCTTATCCAGCCCTTTACCATCATTAGTTAACAAGGCACTGCCGATTTTCACAACAATGCGCTTGGCTGACTTTAGTACTTCTCTACGGTTCATTACTGATCTCTTGCTACACGGCCTCTAACTATTATCTTTTTATTCTCTTACATAACTGACTTCAACATCAAAATCATCATCGTCAAAGTCGTCATCATCGTCGCCAGAATCATCACCCTCTAAACGGGCTTTCTCACGCTTGAGCGCAGCGGCACGCTGAATACTTTCACGCCCCTCTTCATGAATTCTTCGCATACGCTCATATTCTTCATCAGCAAACTCGTCATCTTCAAGCTGCTCCCGATACTGTTCAATATATTCCATAATACCAAACACCAAGGGTTGCGTACCTTCACCACTAATTGCTGAAATCGCATAAACAGGACCTTCCCACTGCAGCGCATCAATAACTGCCTGTTTCTTTGACTCTCGCTCTTCTTCTGGCAAGAGATCCATTTTATTGAGAACTAACCAGCGTTCATGCTGACCCAGTGCCGGGCTAAAGTTTTCAAGTTCCTGAACAATAGAAGCCGCCTGATCTGCAGGCTCTCCATCGTACGGCAACATATCAACAATATGCAATAATAGTCGTGTGCGCATCAAATGCTTTAAAAATTTTATTCCAAGCCCTGCACCCATTGCAGCACCTTCAATCAAACCCGGTATATCAGCAATAACAAAACTGCGATGATTATCCAGTGATACAACACCCAGATTTGGCACCAGTGTGGTAAACGGATAATTAGCGACCTTGGGCTTGGCTGCTGATACCGAGCGAATAAATGTAGACTTACCGGCATTAGGCAAACCAAGCAAACCCACATCAGCAATAACATTTAGTTCGAGCCGCACTTCTCTTTCTTCACCCATAGTACCGGGAACCGTTTGACGCGGAGCACGATTGGTACTGGATTTAAAATGTATATTACCCAGCCCACCTTTACCGCCTCTGGCAACCAACAACTGTTCTCCGTCAGCGGTCAACTCACCTATCAGTTCAAGCGTTTCATCATCATAAGTCGAGGTGCCGACAGGCACTTTAAGAAAAAGATCTTCTCCACCCTTACCATAGCAATCACGCCCCTTACCACCACCGCCATTCTCGGCACGATAGGTTGCATGGTAACGAAAGTCTGACAATGTATTGAGTGATTCATCAGCAACCAGTATGACACTGCCGCCATCTCCACCATCTCCGCCATCTGGGCCGCCACGTGGTATATATTTTTCACGGCGAAAGCTCATACAGCCATTGCCACCTTTGCCGGCATGGATTTTGACAATTGCTTCGTCAACGAATTTCATGAGACTCTCAATTTCCAATAAATAATAAAAAAGTAAACTACTATGATTATAGAGTGTTCATTGTCTGGCGCGAAACCAAGTATGACCACATCAGGCTATCATTAAAGCCCTTATACAAAAAAACCCCGTCATGCCTGGCATAACGGGGCTCTTAATAAAGAGAAAAACTTTACGCTAATCAGGCAACAATAGAAACGAATTTACGATTCTTCGGGCCTTTAACTTCAAATTTAACCACTCCATCAGCTTTTGCAAACAAGGTATGGTCTTTACCAACACCTACATTCTTGCCAGCGTGAAAACGTGTACCACGTTGACGAATGATAATATTACCTGCAAGTGCTTCTTGACCGCCAAACAGTTTAACACCTAAGCGTTTACTCTCTGAATCGCGACCGTTATTAGTACTACCACCAGCTTTCTTATGAGCCATGATCTATTCTCCGACTTAACCTTTGATTCCAGTGATTTTAATCTCGGTATACCACTGACGATGACCCATACGCTTCATATGATGCTTACGACGTCTAAACTTGATGATGTTAACTTTCTTGTGACGACCCTGGCTAATAACTTCAGCAGTTACCTTAGCGCCATCAACATAAGGTGCACCAATTTTTACATCAGCACCTTCACCAACCATCAACACTTGATCAAACTCAATAGCAGATTCTGTTGGTTGATCAATTTTTTCAAGCTTCAGCGTTTCACCTTCAACCACTCGGTGCTGCTTTCCACCACTAATAATTACTGCGTACATATTCAATCTCCAATGCTAGCCTGCTTGCGGATAAGGGTTGTTAAGGGGCAAGCCCAGGCACTGACTACTAGTCAGTTTTAGGGAGCGAGATTTTACGGAATGACAAACAAATAAGCAACTAAAAGTGACTAATTTAGTCCAATTATTAGCAATAATGGTAAGATAAACAGCTTTTCTTGACACATAAGGACCTGCGCCCTAGGATTCGCCGCAGAAAAATGTAATGACAAGTATCAACATGCAAGATATTCGACAATTAGTCTCAGATGATTTTGATGCGGTTAATAAAATGATTATTGACCAGCTGCACTCGCGTGTCGATATGGTAGAGAATATCGGGCACTACATTACTGATGCTGGCGGAAAACGTCTCAGACCTCTTTTGGCACTTCTTGCCGCCAATGCCTGCGAAAGCAAGAACAGTAGACATATTGAGTGGGCAGCAATTATAGAGTTTATTCATACCGCTACCCTCTTACATGACGATGTTGTTGATATCTCTGAACTTCGCCGTGGTCGCCCAACGGCCAATGCAAATTGGGGTAATGCCTCCAGCATTCTGGTAGGCGACTTTATCTATTCACGCGCTTTTCAGATGCTGGTTAATCTTGGTGATATGGATGTAATAAACCTGCTTGCCGATACCACCAATCAGATTGCCGAAGGTGAGGTATTACAGCTAACAAAAGCAGGTGACCCTGAAACTTCTCGTGATGAATATCTGGATGTCATACGAGATAAAACAGCGATTCTATTTGCCGCTGCACTAAAAGGTTCAGCAATGTTGGCTGGAGCCGACAAGTCGATACAAGATGCACTGCATGCCTACGGCCTTGATCTCGGCATCGCTTTTCAACTGGCGGATGATGTTCTGGACTACGAAGGCAATGCTGAAGAAATGGGAAAAAATATCGGTGATGACCTTGCCGAAGGCAAACCCACATTACCTCTCATCTATTCCATTGAAAATGCCTCAAATGGCGAAGCTGATATTATTATTGATGCTATCAAACAAAAAAATGCGGCTAATATTGAAAATATTCTGGCACTGGTTAAAGAAAATGGCGCCCTGGAATACACACGGGATTATGCCCAATCTTATGCAGATAACGCGAAAAAACACTTGCAGACCATACCGCACTCAGACTTTCGCGATGCACTATCAAAGCTGGCTGACTTCTCTGTGAGTCGAAGCGCCTGATTTAAACTAGCTGTGCGGGTTTTTATATTCCAACAGGGCATCAGGCTTACCAAAGTAATAACCCTGAATCAGATCAAAATTCATCTGCCTGCACATCTCCAGCTCACCCTCTACTTCCACACCTTCAGCTAATGCCTGAATTCCCATCGCTCTGGTCATTGCAGCAAGAGCAGCAACCATTTTCTGTTTGGATTCTGGCGCAGTATGCAAGTCACGAATCAGGGCAATATCAAATTTTACATACTTCACCGGTACTTCGATCATCTCCATCAAGCGTGCCTGGCCCGCACCAAAATCGTCGTAAGCCAACTCAACATCAATGGCGATAAGTTCATGAGCCATTTTTTTCATCAGGTTAACATCAGTAATTGCGTCTTCGTGAATCTCCATAACCATCGGCATATCAGGGCAACGCTCTCGCAAAGCACGCATACTACCTAACAACTTATCAACATTTTTCAATTCTGCAGGATGGGTATTCATAAAAATACGGTGTTCTTTTGACTGGGCATAACCTTGGTCAATACCTACATCACGCATCAACTCGGAAAGCTGGGCATCTTTGCCAGGCATACTCTCGGCAATACGAAACAGTTCCATCGGACTTACCGGCAAGTCAGAGCGGCTTCCACGACCTAAAACCTCATAGCCATACAATTTGCCTTCAAGATCTACAATAGGTTGAAACATGGCATGGATGGCTCTTTCATCAAGCAGTGTCTGCAACTCGTTGAGCCCTGTCGGCAGTTTGTTACTCAATGGCATAACATTGAGCATGGTCATCGTGCCGTTATCAGTTGCAGCTATATTGGTATCATCTCTTTCTTGTAACACTCGCACTTCATAGCTTGCAAAATGCACTACATCACCATGACGTAGACTCATCTCACCCTTAAGGGGCTGATGATTAACGAAGGTACCATTGGTGCTACCAAAATCACGCAGCATAAGCTGCCCATCTTGCTCAAAGAATTCTGCATGGATTCGGGAAACTTCAGATTTGACGATAGCAAGCATCAAGCTTGGGTCACGACCAACTTTTTGAGGTAGCTGTGACAGAGGTATCCGCTGTAATGAATCTTGGTTACTACCAAAATATCCTTCAAGAACCCATTTGCGTGGCATGCCTGCTCCCTTCGAGAGAATGAATAATGTACTTATAGTTATTCTAGCTTATTGCTCAAAAATATCCGAATAGACCAATAAAATACTTAAAACAATAGTAGAACAATACTACACATTACTTCAATACGAGAAACAGTTTATTACCATGATTGATAAGTATGCCGAAGTAGCAGTAACGTAAGGCCTGCAATTACCACAAACAGTAACTATTGGCCTTACTAATCCCATATATTCACAAACTACCGACGAACAAATTTAACCGGCAACTTACTTGGCTTGGGCATAGGTACCCATTCAACAAGCGGCTTGTAATTCTCTGGTAAACTGTATTCATATTTCATCAACAATTGATGCATGAATGTTTTCGCCAGCATCGTGGCAAAGTGCATGCCAATACACTTGTGCGCACCGCCACCAAAAGGATGGTAAGCAAAAGAATGGTTTTTATGCTCTTCTCGACCCGAAGAAAAACGTTCAGGGTCAAAGTCATCAGGATTCGTCCAGTATTTCGTATCATGGTGATTATAAATTGGAGACATAAACACCATAGTATCAGCAGGAATAATCTGACCACCCATTTCACACTCTTTAATTGTACGCCGGGAAAAGAAACTTACTGACGGGCGAAGACGTAATGCTTCGTTGAATACGCTCTCAACAATAGGCATCTTATCCAGGTCTTCATACTCTAGATAATCCTTATCCAAAGCCTGGCACTCTTCACGCATTTTTTCTTGCCACTCAGGATGTTTCGCTGAGTAATAAACCATATGGTTAAGCACACTGGTAGTCGTATCATGCGCAGCAAACAATAAAAATGACGCCTGGGGAATAATTAATTCTTTATCAAAATATTCACCTTCAGCTGTTTTTTCACGACACATAAAACTTAACATATCAGCACCCTCTCCCTCCCGGCGCTTATCAATCTCACCTGAGAAATATTCAGCGAGATAACGCTCCCCTCTTTTACCCCTATTAAACTTGGTACCAGGAATCTCTTTGCGAATCTGACCCAGCAATCCATCACCAATATCAAGAAATGCCTGATTCATATTTTTTGTATCTTCACCGGCTTCAGCACCAATAAAAACCTTGGCACCAACTTCCAGCAATGTCTCTTTAATATGTGGATGAAACTGAAATTTGCTCTCTTTATCCCACTGTTCGATATGCTTCTGCATGATCGGGTTCATGACAGCCACATAATTTTTCATCGCATCATTTTTAAAAGCAGTTTGCATCATGCGACGAAGAAATTTATGTTCAGCGAAATCTTTCATCAAGATACCGCCTTTATAAAACTGGCCTATAGATTCAGCAAAACCCATTTCATTGGAAAAATTTTGCTCCTTGTCCAGCAGAACCCGCTGGTAGTTATCCGCCCCAACAACAAGCACGCCGTGTTGGTGAAGAATTTTTACCCGGGATACTTCACCATACTTTTCAGCATGCCTTTGCAGAAGTTTATCCAGACTCCAGATGGTATCTATACTGACACCGAAATAGGGAACCCCGTCACTGCCGGGAATATGCTTAACATCTTGATTGTCCGGGCGCAACAAATACGCCGGATCTACAGCTGGTTTTGCCATTACTTGCCTCGTTTTTTAACTTACCCCAAGCTAGTGTTGAGCATGCCAAAGGTAGCTATAGTTAACTCTTGTCAAACTAGTGTTGAGCATGTCTGAGTGAGCTTTTGTTATGCCTCTCCACGCCAGTGTTGAGCACGCCTGAAGAAGTTTTTCTCTATCCAGAAAGCCAGTGTTGGGCACGTTTCCTGAATAATAACCCTATCTTTCGAACGATCGTTCGATAGGTTTAAATAGCAATATAAGTAAACCCGCCTATAATGGCAATGCCCAATATGATGAAGCTTTTGTTAATTTCCAACTACTCACTATGAATGCCAGACCAACCGACCAAAAACTCTGCCGCTGCGACATCGTACAAATTGTTGCACGCCTGATCGCCGAAGAAGGGCTTGAAACACTCACCATGCGTAATATTGCACGCCATGTTGGATGTTCTGTAGGCACCTTACCGCACTATTTTGATAGCAAGGATGATATTGTTGTAGCTGCCTTTAACTGGTCAAATGAACGTATTCTTGGGCAACTGGAAGACTTTCATAAGTTGGGTTTATCAGAACTTCCCCATAGCGACATACAGCTTAAAAACCCCTACCCACTGTTGAGCGCATCGATGCCTATCGATGAGCAATCTGAAATGGAATGGCGGGTTCGTTTATGCTTATGGGATTATGCAGTGACCAATGAAGATATGCGCGATTCTGTCAATACCATCGCTAAAAAGGCCATTGATTCATTGGATGAACTGATCAAGTATCTACAAAAGAGCAAGGAGATAACCACTTCAATAGACCACAAGACCATTGCGATGACGCTTTATCATATGTGCGTGGGCGCCGGTTTTAATATGCTCCACACCCCCATTGATGAACGCAAAGAGTTACTAAAACCTCTCTTTAGCTATATTGGTACTATACGTATTGATGAAGTACCTTTCGAAACCGAGAGCGTGCAGCAAGACTAACAGTCACCCTCCAAATATGAGCATATCTATTCGGGTAACCCCAGAATATGCTTGGCAATTATATTCAGTTGGATTTCAGACGTACCACCACCGATAGTTTGTATCTTTGAAAATGCCCACTCTTTAGAAGCACGAATCTCTTCAGAAGAAAACCCCTCTTCGGTATGCCAGCCCAATGCCTTATGCCCCATAACATTAAGAACAAGCTCAAACTTTTCCTGATATGCCAGAGTCATCACGTACTTAAGTATAGATGTTGCCGCACCTCCCTCACCAGCCTTCATCTCAGCCATTACTCTTGTAGCTGTAACATCAACGGCATGCATCTCCATCTCATTTCTGGCAATTTTTGCACGAAGCTCACCATCAGCAATTTTACTGTTTTCGAGACCGATATAACGTAGTGCCAAGTCTCCTAAATTGGGATTATACGGCTCACCGATACTGTTTTGCCCCATCATGTTACGCTCATACTGCAGCATCTTTTTGGCAATAGTCCAACCCTTGTTCAGCTCACCTAACAGGTTCTCTTTGGGAACCCTGACATTATCAAAAAACACTTCACAAAAGTGAGAAGTACCACTAATCAACTCTATAGGCCTGGTAGCAACACCGGGAGTATTCATATCAATGAGCAATACACTGATACCATTGTGCTTGCTAGCATTAAAGTCAGTACGTACCAGACAAAAGATAAAGTCTGATTTATCCGCAAAAGAGGTCCACACTTTTTGTCCGGTAACCACATAATCATCACCATCAAGCATGGCTTTACACTGCAAGCTGGCAAGATCAGAACCAGCACCGGGCTCACTGTAACCCTGACACCATCGAATCTCACCTTTGGCAATCTTTGGCAGATATTCCTGTTTCTGCTTTTCTGTACCAAACTCCATAATGGTTGGGCCCATCATGTGAATACCCAGACTCATGATAGGAGGCCGACATCCAAAAGCCTGCATCTCTTTTTGAATAAGCCTGGCCTCTTGCGGCGTTAAACCTGCCCCTCCATAAGATTCTGGCCATGCAGGTGCCAGCCACCCCTTATCGGCAACTGCCTGCATCCATTCTCTGGATTTGGGCGCAATAAACTTCTCTTTACGACCTCCCCACACTGCCTCCTCCATTGGCATTGGCGTGCGCATTTCATCAGGACAGTTTTGTTCCAGCCACTTAACGACAGTATTTTTTAACTCGGATAAATCAGGCAGGTCAGACATTGTTACAGATCTCCAGATGAAATCTTATGATTGTCACAATACAAACACATATTCATGTAAAACTAAAGCATACAGGTATTTACAAAATAGCTGGTAATTAGACAAACAGGCAATTGTAAACTCTTATTTGTTAAGGTAGTCTTTAAAGTTCGAACCCAACAATTATGCATGCCACAGACGATGTAGATTTGAGGTTTCTTATTTATTTATCGGGCCCGTAATAAATTCATAACAGTGAGTTTGAATTTAGTTTATACAGACCCCAGTATTACTTAAGAAGGAATTTCAGGAGAAAAGCTAATGAAGCAACTTGGTAACCAAGACGCAGGTTTTGTTTATAACGAAACACCCACCACTCCAATGCACATTGCCGGGCTAGGCATCTATGACCAATCAACGGCACCCACTGGCCGTCTGGGTCATAAAGATATCATCAAATACATGCAAGACCGTATTCATGTAGCACCTATTTTTCGCTACAAGTTTGTTGAAGTACCTTTTGGCCTGGACAAGCCTTACTGGATTGATGATCCGGATTTTGATATAGAGTTTCATGTTCGCCATATCGCCCTGCCTCACCCGGGAGATTGGCGCCAGCTATGCATTTTGATATCTCGCCTCAATTCACGCCCACTCGATTTCAGCCGCCCACTTTGGGAAGCGTATGTCATTGAGGGTCTTGATAATATTCAAGGCTTACCAAAGGGTAGCTTCGGTATTATGGTAAAAGTTCATCATGCCATTGTTGACGGATCATCAGGTCAGTCTATTTTTGGTGCTTTGCACGATTTAAGCCCTGATGCTGAAGCACCTGTGGCTAGCTCACCACTCACCGTAGACAGAAAACCGACTACTCTGGAGCTAGTTGGTCGCGCACTACCCAATATGATGAGTCGCCCGGTCAGCCAGACCAGTAAATTCTATCGCAAGGCACCTAACCTTATTCGCGGCGCCATCCGGCTATATAAAGGGAGCCTACAAAGCGGCGCGAAGCTGCGAGTGCCCCAAACACGGTTCAACTACAGCATTACTCCGCATCGGGTTTTTGACGGCACCTACTTCTCACTTGATGATATTAAATACATCAAAAATACTATTGGCCAAGGCACTACAGTAAACGATGTCATGCTAAATATCGTTGCCGGCGGCATGCGAAATTATCTATCACATCACAATGAGCTACCCGACGAATCATTATGTGCCATGCTACCTCAGGACATTCGTACTGAAGCTAACAAAAATGAACAGGGCAACCAGGTTGGAGGTATCTTCTCAGACTTGCATACAGATATTGAACACCCGATTGACCGATTGGTTTCCATCCACGAAAGCACCAATCTGGCAAAACGTTTGGCAGTAGAAGTTGATACTGCTGCTGTGGTTCAAAACTATATGGGGGGCTTCTTCAATCCACGTATGGGTCGTCGCTTCAACAGACTACTTCAAAGCAGCAGGTTCATGGAACGTTTTGGGCCATTTGCCTGTAATACACTCATCACCAATGTACCAGGGCCTAACTTCCCGCTATACCATGCAGGCGCAGAAATGGTCGCCTACTGGGGTATTCCACCACTAATGGATTGCCTGGGCCTGGGTCATGCCATATTCAGTTATTGTGGCCGGATCTCTTTATCGGCAATGGCTTGTCGAGAGATGATGCCCGATCCTGATTTTTATATTCAATGCCTGAATAACTCATTCGATGAAATTCTGTCTGCTGCAAAACAGCACGAAGCCAATCTTGCTAAAAAGGGTGAAAATACCAGCAAAACACCCAGAAAAAGGGCCGCACGCAAAGCAACATCCAACAAGGCTTCTGCAAGTAGTAGTTCAGCTGTAAAAGCAGACAATATAGAAGAGAAAAAAGAGGAGGCAAAAAAACCTGCCCCCCGAAAACGAGCCTCTCGCAAGGCATCTTCTGCACCTGCCAGCAAACCAGCTACTAAAAAGAAAACTGCTACTGCAACAAAAAAAGCTGCAGCCAAACCTAAAGCAAAACCCAAGGCAGCTTCTGAACCTGTTTCAGCTCCTGCCTCAGTTAAAACAACGGCAACTTCTCAAGCAGCACCTGCCGAGCCAACTACTGAAGAACTAAAAGCAGATACAACTGCATAAAATGCCATCCCTTGCCTGAATTCTGATCCTCGTCAGGGTTCAGGCTTATTCTCTCTTCTTTCTTCTACCGCAGAGCACATAGCTTCGCTATAATCGCGCATAACAAATTTTATTATTTTTATTCTCTCTGGAGTAAAACGTGAATCCATTTCAGGTCAACAATCTTGATAGCGCAGCTCTTAATCAACTACATAAAGAGCTCAAACAGGAATTTACCGCACAAAAAAATGCCGGACTAAGCCTTGATCTGACCCGCGGCAAACCCAGTGCAGATCAGCTAAGCCTCAGCAATAAACTCGATGGCATTTTAGCGAACAATTATATTTCAGACTCTGGGGAAGATACCCGCAATTATGGTGGACTGGACGGCTTACCTGAAGCCAAGGAATTTTTTGCCAAGGTACTTCAGGTGAATGCTGATGAAGTGCTTATCGGTGGCAACAGCAGTCTTACATTGATGTATGAAACAATCAG
>CBDUPD010000007.1:0-15228 GCA_965368985.1 uncultured Spongiibacteraceae bacterium
ATAAGGGCAATAGAAATAGCGGAAAGTCTGCCAAGGGTGGTCGAAAGAAAGTAGTTGATCAGCGAAATAATGATCGTCTTTCAGATTTGGCAAATGACTATAGAAAGCAGTTGATTGAAAACCCGATGTCATTGGCAGATGTTATTAAAGTATCTGTTGCCAAAGATCCCGATGGTAAGGTTTTGGGTTATAGAATACGCCCAGGCAGAGATAGAAAACAGTTTGCCGACTTTGGTTTGAAAAGCGGTGACATAGTGACATCGATTAATGGCCTGTCATTAGATGACCCATCAAAAGCGATGGAGTTATATGGTCAGTTACGGGAAGCGAAGGAAGCTTCGGTTGTAGTAAAGCGTGGTGATGAAGAAATTAATTTGATACTTGGCTTGTCAGAATAGAGTTTCAGGAAAGGTAACTAGAGTGAAAATGAAAAAAAATTATATGGGAAAGGTTAGGGCTATAAGTTTTGCTTTAACGATGAGTATGCTATCAGTTTGTGTTTTTGCTGAAGAGTATACATTGAATTTTAAAGATGCCGAGATTAAGGAGTTGATCAAATTTGTTGCTGATGCAACAGGTTATACGGTTATCATTGACCCCAAAGTAAAAGGCAAGATTCAGGTTATTTCAACAGAGCCTGTTAGCAAGCAGGAGCTATACGATCTGTTTTTATCGGTGCTAAGTACTCATGGTTTTGCTGCGGTAAAAAACGGCAATGTACTGAGAATTATTCCGGACAAGTCGGCTCGAACCAGTTCAGTGCCTGTTGAAACGGGTTCTGCTCGTCCTAATGCAGAATTTATTACTCAGATTATTGAGCTTGAAAATGTCAGTGCTACCAAGTTGATTCCGGTGCTACGTCCTCTTGTTCCACAACAGGGTCATATGGCAGCTTATGCTGATACCAATGCCATTATCATTTCTGATACGGCTGATAATGTTCAAAAAATTAAAGATATTATTAAAACTGTAGATAAATCTTCGCATCAAGAGATAGAGGTTTTTCGCCTTGAGTACGCTTCTGCTGATGAGACGGTTCGAGTTATTGAACAGTTGGATAAATCGGGTGCTGATAAGGGCGCTAAAAATGCTTCCACGGAAGATCGTCTTACCATGGTAGCAGATAAAAGAAGTAACAGTATTATTGTTAGTGGTACTCATCAGGCTCGAGTTCGATTGAGATCATTGATCGCTGCTCTTGATACATCACTTGAATCAGTTGGTAATGCACAAGTGGTTTTTTTGCATCACGCAAGTGCTAAAGATCTTGCACCAGTTTTAGCAAAAGTATCAATGAATATGGCTAAGCTTGACAGCGATGCTCAGGCAGGAGGAGCAAAAACCAAAGCTGGGCAAATGCCTGCAGCTATTGAGGCTGATGAGGCAACCAACTCTTTGATTATTACTGCTCAGGCAGAAGTTATGGAAGGTTTGAAGGCGATTATTGAGCGACTGGATATACCCAGGGCTCAGGTGTTAGTTGAGGCAATTATCGTAGAGGTTACCCAGGGTGATGATAAGGCGTTGGGCTTTGATTGGTTAGCCGCTAATAAGCACGGAGGATTTGCCGGAAGTAATCAAAGTAATGGTTTGGCAGGTAGTGTGGCTCTTGGTGCATTTGATGATGACGAAGAGAAATCATTGACCGGTATGGCGGCAGCAGTGGCAGGTGTTCCGGGTGCGATTTGGGGTGGTGCTGATTTCGATCTTAATGGTACAAGTTTCTCAGCTATTCTGACAGCATTGGAAACTAACGGTGAAACTAATATTCTTTCTACTCCGAGTTTAATGACGCTTGATAATAATGAGGCAACGATAGTAGTGGGTCAGGAAGTTCCATTTTTGACGGGTAGTTATACAACTACAGGTGGTGGAGATTCGACTAATGTCGGGAATCCCTTTCAGACTATTGAGCGTCAAAATGTCGGGATAACATTGACGGTTACTCCTCATGTAAATGAAGGAAACAATATAACACTGAACATCTTACAGGAAGTTTCAGGTCTGTCTGCCAATGATCAGGGCACAGCCGATGTTGTAACTAATGAAAGAAGAATTGAGACCACAGTGAATACCGGTGATGGTGAGACTATTGTATTGGGTGGGCTGATTGAAGATAAGGTTATCGAACAAACAAGTAAGGTTCCTGTTTTAGGTGATCTGCCAGTTATCGGTCGATTGTTTAGGCGTTCATCTACACAAGTGGCAAAAGTTAATTTGATGGTTTTTATAAGGCCAACGGTAATTCGTAACTCTGATAAATTATTGGGTGTATCAAAAGAAAAGTATCGCGAAATTCGCAAGATTCAGCGATACAAGCATGCACGTGGTGTAGACTTGTTTAATGAAGATGTTTTACCTCTGTTGCCTGAATGGGAGAAACAGCTGCAAGAGCTTAAACGCATTCAGGATGAAGAGACGGATGGTTCCCAGTCTGTACCTGCGATGGGTGTAATGCCACCTCCGCAGTCACAACCAAATCCGGAATCAATACCGCCGCCGCTACCTGTGCAGCAGTCACAAACCGGGACAATGCCACCATCTGAGCCTTCATCACAACCGGTGTCAATGCCATCACCTTCGTCACCAGAACCCGTGTTAGAAGCGGAATAGATATCATGATAGAAGAAAGTGCCCAAGCAGAAGAGGCCGAAGTAGAGGCAGAGCTGGCAGATATACCACAGCCTGATGAAAAGCATTTAAAAGCTTTGCCTTTTGCCTTTGCATCACACAATGGTGTATTTCTTTCTAAAGGGGAAGACGGAGAGGTTTGTCTTTATTACAAGAGTGGGCTCAATTTTTCTGTATTGGCTGAAATTCAAAGATGTATTCAATGTAAATTTTCAACACAACTTCTTGATGATGAAGAGTTTAAAAAGCAACTAAGTGTTGCATACCAGAAGTCATCCAACGAGGCAGTTCAGGCAGCGGAAGATATTGGTGCTGATATGGACTTGAGCCGTTTGGCGGAGGAAATACCGGAAGCCAGTGATTTGATGTCTGGTGAAGATGATGCGCCGGTTATACGGTTAATTAATGCTATTCTTTCGCAAGCGGTAAGAGAAAAAGCATCTGATATACATATTGAGATATTTGAAGAAAATCTGGTTGTTAGATTTCGTATTGATGGTGTGCTCAGTGAGGTGTTAAAGCCCAAGCGTATGTTGGCACCGTTATTGGTTTCTCGATTAAAAGTCATGGCCAAGTTGGATATTGCTGAAAAGCGTATTCCTCAAGATGGGCGTATCTCGGTTCGAATTGCCGGACATGCAATTGATATTCGTATGTCTACCAACCCAACGGCTCATGGAGAGCGTATTGTATTGCGACTGTTAGACAAGCAGGCTGGACAACTTGAACTCGATCAGCTGCATATGAGTGATGCAGTGCTTAATGGTTATCAGAGTGGCTTGGCTTCTCCTTATGGCATCATTCTTGTTACAGGACCAACCGGTTCAGGTAAAACAACAACGCTATATGCAGGCCTTTCACATATTAATAACAGCAGCCGGAATATTTTGACTATTGAAGATCCCGTGGAATATTTATTACCTGGCATAGGTCAAACACAGGTTAATGCAAAAGTTGATATGACATTTGCTCGCGGCCTCAGAGCCATATTAAGGCAAGATCCTGATGTTGTTATGGTTGGGGAGATCAGGGATATTGAAACGGCAGAAATTGCTGTACAGGCAAGTTTAACTGGTCATCTTGTATTATCAACGCTGCATACCAATACAGCAGTGGGTGCCATCACCCGATTAAATGATATGGGTATAGAGCCATTCCTGATTTCATCGAGTTTAATTGCTGTAATGGCCCAGCGATTGGTACGTGTTCTTTGTGATGAATGTAAAACTCCATATCAGCCAACAGATGCTGAAAAAGCATTGTTATTTATTGATCCGTCTGATGATCTCACCATCTATAAGTCAGCTGGCTGTAAAGCATGTAATAACCACGGTTATAAAGGGCGTGCGGGTATTTATGAGTATATTCAGATTGATGAGAATATTCGTGGCTTGATTCATGAGAGGGCGTCAGAGCAAGAGCTTGTCGCCTATGCTCGTCAGACATATCCTTCAATACGTGAAAATGGATGTAAGATGGTGTTGTCAGGTGAAACAACACTGGAAGAAATTCTCAGAGTGACGTCGGCTTAATTATGGCGGCTTTTAGTTATCAGGCAATCGACACTAATGGCAAAAAAGTCAAAGGTGTTATGGAAGGCGATTCGGCACGACAAATTCGTCAGTTACTTCGTGAGAAAGGCTTAAGGCCTCTTGAGGTTGACTCAACTTCCGAATCAGGAAAATCAAAAGAGAAAACAGCATTTTCTTTTAACTTTAATGCAACCAAACTATCTACGGCAGAGTTGGCATTATTTACACGTCAACTATCTACTCTTGTGCAGTCAAACCTTCCTTTGGATGAGGCATTACAGGCTGTTGCAGATCAATCCAAAAAGCAAACGACCAAGAGTCTGGTGCTGGATATTCGTTCCAGAGTGACCGAAGGGCATACATTGGCGTATGGTCTTGGCGAATTTCCACGTGTTTTCAGTAATATGTTTCGTGCAATGGTTGAAGCTGGCGAGCATGCAGGTTTTTTGGGTTTTGTACTTGAGCGTCTGGCAGATTACACAGAAAGCAGCCAATACACGCAACAAAAAATCAAAATGGCAATGATCTATCCTGCTGCTCTTGTCTGTGTGGCATTTTCGGTGATAACAGCCTTGATGGTGATGGTAGTTCCCAAGCTGGTGAAAGTGTTTGAGAGTAATGGTGCAGAGTTGCCAGGTCTAACCAAAGCATTGATATTCACCAGTGACTATTTGGTTAACTATGGTTTGTACACATTTATAGGTGTTGTCCTGGTTATATTTATCACAACCCGAGTGCTACGAATTCCTGCTTATAAAGCAAAATTCCATTATTTTCTTTTAAAAGTGCCAGGGTTGCAGAATACAGTAAGAACGATTGATACATCCAGATTTGCCAGTACATTGAGTATATTACTTTCAAGTGGTGTCCCTTTGCTGGAGGCAATAAGGATAGCTGGCGCGGTATTATCAAATATTGTATTAAAAGAAGCGTGTAGTGAGATAGCTGTTTCAGTTCAGGAAGGGTCAAGCTTTCATAAAGCCTTGGATAAAACGGAACAATTTCCTCCAATGTTGGTCCATATGGTAGCGAGTGGCGAAACGAGTGGCGAACTTGAGAATATGCTTGAGCGTGTAGCAAAGAATCAGGAGCGCGAACTGGAAATGACATTGGGTGCTTTAATGAGTATTTTGGAGCCTGCACTTATTATCTTTATGGGTGGTTTTGTATTGTTAATTGTATTGGCTGTCTTGATGCCAATATTCCAAATGAATCAGATGATTTAATTGTTAAAGGTGATGGTTATGTTAGGAAAAAACAAACAGCGTAATTTCAGGAATCAAGGTGGTTTCAGTTTGATAGAAATTATGGTGGTATTGGTTATATTGGGTATTTTGGCAGCTCTGGTTGCACCTAATGTTATGCAGGGTGTTGACAAGGCATTGGTTACCCAGGCAAAAACTGATATGAAGTCTATCGAAACAGCACTCAAGCTCTATAAGATGGATAATTTTATATATCCTCGTACTGAGCAGGGCTTGCAGGCATTGGTTTCAAAATCTGATATTTCTCCTGTGCCCAAAAACTTTAAATCCGGTGGGTATCTCGATAAATTACCTAAAGACCCGTGGGGCGCTGACTATATTTATATTAGCCCTGGTGATCATGGTGCGTTTGATATTTATACATTAGGTCAAGATGGTGTGCAGGGCGGTGAAGGGCTTGACGCCGATCTTGGTAACTGGGATGAAGGAGAAGAATAAGAGTTATTATTAATAACTCATCTTCTTTTCTTTTTGCATTAATATGCGTTCCTCTTTCTCTCCATACCAGCGCCAATATGGCTTTACCTTAATAGAAGTTATGGCAGTCCTGATAGTTATCGGGATTGCCGCTGCTGTTGTCTCTTTTTCGGTTGGTGATGGTGCAAGGACTTTACAAATTAAATCCTCAGCACGTCAACTCTATAGTTCTATAAATCTGGCTATTGAAGAGTCTGTATTTACCAATAAGCAATTTGGCTTACGTTTTGATATCGAGTATGAAGATGATATGCAGTTTTATACCTATGAGTGGCTTTATTATGATGAGCTGAACACAGTCTGGCAGTCTCTTGATGGTGAAAATTTCCAAAAACAGTTTCTGCCTGCGGCTATTATTTTAAATATAGAAGTTGATGAGCAGGCTGTCATTATCGGTGGAAAAAATAACGATGAAGATGCGCTTTTTGAAGTTAAGAAGAAACAGGGAGAAAAGAAGTCAAAGTATCCTGATCTTTACTTTTTGTCTAGTGGTGAGATGCAAAACTTTACCATAACAATAGCAGGCGAAGAGTTACCGGATAGCCAGTATCTCATCAAGGGAAGTATGTTAGGACAACTCGATTTCAGGCGGCCAGATGAAGAAGAGTAATAAGGGGTTTACATTAATTGAGGTTATGGTTGCAGTAGGTGTTATTGCCATTGCACTACCTGCATTAATGTTCTCCATGATGAGTCAAATTGATGGCTCAGCTCACTTGCGAGATAAGATGCAAGCGCAGTGGGTCGCAGAAAACAGGTTGACTGAAATACGAATTGAAAACAGGTTGAGTGGTTCTATACCAAAGAATGCGAGTAGTGGTACAGAGGAGTTAGGTGGTAGAGAGTGGTATTGGAAGACCCGTAGTAAGGCATTTCCTATGAAAGGCTTTGAAAAAGTTTATGGGGTAGAGGTGAGCGTCTGGGCTGATGAAGATATTCGTGAAGAAGATGCTTTGGTTCAGGTTGTGGGTGTAATTCTTCAAGAGAGTAACATGGCAGTTTCTCGTCCAACGCCAGAAGCGCAACCATGATGATTTTATCGAGAATAGAAAGCAGTGAATAGACAATCGGGTGGGTTCACATTAATTGAGGTATTAATCGCATTGGCTATTACGGCTATCGCAGCGGTTATAGCCTACAGTGGGCTTGATAGTTCGATAAAACTTGCTGAATCTGCCGAGAAAGAGTCCGATCGCATTCAAAAGATGAATCGGGTGTTTGATATATTATCCAAGGATTTTCGACATATTGCCCAGCGAAGAGTTCGTTCGCCAGACGGTAGTGATTTTGTTGATGCGCTTGTTTTTGATGAGCTGTCATTGCCCATGCTGCAATTTAGTCGGGATGGCTGGATTAATCCACTGCCAGAGAGATTTCAGAGAAGTCAGCTGCAAAGAGTTAACTACCATTTTGATGACGGCAAGCTGATTCGTTATGGCTGGCAGATGATGGATAGGTATGAGGATAGTGAGAGGCAGGAATTTGTGCTATTGGAAAATGTTAGATCATTTCAGGTTCGTGCATTAACATATTCAGCAGCGGCACTAACGGCACTTCCCGGAACCCCTGCTGCAGGTGGCACTTCCTGGGTGAAGTCCTGGCCACCAAACGGTGCTTCAGCGGTGTCTTCTTCAAAGCCAAGTCTGCTACCCATAGCCCTGGAAGTATCAATAGATATTGAGGGTTGGGGCGAAGTAAGGCGTATATTTGAGTTAGTGAGTTCTGGGTCTTGAATATGAGAACTAACACAAAACGCCAAAGCGGTGCTGCCCTTGTTGTTGCTATGCTGATACTTAGTCTGGTCATTGTATTTGCTGCATCCATGATGGTGGAGTATAACTTCAGCATACGGCGTGTAAGTAATCAGATGGCAGCTCAGCAAGCTTATAGTTACCTTCGGGCAGCTGAGACATTTGCATATTTGGCACTTAAAACCGACACTGAAGACGATAAGGATTCCGGTCAGACCGTAGATACCTGTAATGATATTTGGGCTCAGGAAACAGCACCCTTTGTGGATTTTGAAAAGGAACATTCCTACAACGGGCGCCTATACGACTTACAAGGTCGATTTAATCTCAATAGCTTAAGAGATACAGTAAGTTTTCCACCAGGTTCACACCCGAATGTCCCTTATACCAATGCACAAGGCATTTTTATCCGCCTGTTACAAACCATGGGCGATCCTACGACTTATAGCGTGAGCTATGATGAAGCTGTAGCAATTACAGAGGCTATTGTTGATTGGCTTGATCAAGATACCGACTCTGTGGGCTATAGCTGTGGAGAAGATGATGCCTATTATAATATTGATGGAAGGCCGCCCCATCGAACATCCAATCTGCATTTTAGCAGTATTACAGAATTACAGCTGATCTGTAATATTAATATGCATGGGGATTTTCAATTATACAATGACCTTCTGGACCATATTACTGTCTGGCCAGCTTCAGGTAATAGTACGATTAATATTAATACTGCTACACCTGAGGTGTTAAGGAGTATTATTGTTACTGATGCTGACGCGGTAGATTTGAAGGCTGTTTATACGAAAAATAAAACGAGCAAAACACAAACGAATTATAATCCTCCTCCTCCGGTGGATGTTGGTGAAGTAGCAAATATAATGGCAGTCCAATCTGATGTTCTGAGTAGTGGGTATAGCGACTTCAGTTCAATTAATCCGGATTTTCCAGGTCATAAGTTGTGGCCGAAAGAATCAACCAGTTTGATTGGCTTATCAAGTGATTATTTTTTGCTGGAAGCAGAGGCAACAGTGAGCGACGTGACTCAAAGATTGAGCAGTGTAATTTCTCGTGAGGGTGGTAATATAGTAGTTTTAGCTCGCAGCACCGGGGGCTTATATAAACCAGGTAAATATGAGCCTGTCACAACAGCATGTGTTAAAAAAGGCATTTAAGTGAACGTTTTTATTCGGCGATATGAAGAAAATTATCATTGGTTTGCTACTTCAGATGAAGCAGTAAGACCTGAGTATAACCAGGGTAGTCTTGAAGACCTTGGTGAGTATTATCATGCATTTGAAAACGTAAAAAACTGGGTTTTAATTGCTCCAGCACTTGATGTTTCAGCTCGAACTGTTGAATTTACTGAAAAAGAAAAAAAGCACATCAAAAAAGCCTTACCTTTCATTCTTGAAGAACATCTTCTGACAGAAGCTGATGAGTTGCATTATGTTGCAGATAAACCTGGGGCAACACATATTGATGTTGTTGCTCTTGATCAGGATAAACTTCAGCTATGGTTAGATGAGTTGTCCAGTGTGAAGGTTCAGCCCACACACTGTATTCCGGAGTGCAAATTATTGTCTGATAGTCAGGCTGACTGGCAAATATTCTATCGTAACAATGAATTTATTATTCGTACTCAAAGTGGGGAATGCGCGGCTTTTGAAACTGAGCATTTTGCCCTGAGTGTAGAGCTTCTGACAGAAAACTTTTCAAAACTGCCTACGTCTATCGAGTTAGTGGTTGAGAATGATGATGCAATGACAGCTGCACTTGAAGTCATACCTGATCCTATCAAGCATCTTATAGAAACAAGAATGTTGAACTATGCCGAAATGCTACAAGAGCAGTTTCCAGACCAGGTTAAATTATGGGATTTGTTAAAAGGTCGATTTGCATATAGTTTGCAGTGGATGAGTTTGTTCCATCCATGGCGTTGGGTGGCAGTTAGTTTGTTAGCCGTATTCTGTGTGCATGTTTCTATTACCTATATCGATTACCTCAATCAAAAAGAGAAAAATCAGGCATTAAGAGCCCAGATGGAGCTGACTTTCAAAAAAGTGATTCCCCGAGGCCAGATTGTTGATTACCGGAAGCAGTTGGAGCATGAATTAAAACAGTTGCAAGGCGGTGGTGGCAGTGGTTCTTTTATGGAACAAATGAACAAAACCGGCGCTGTGTTATCAAAGCATCAGGTAAGTTCATTAAGCTCTATGACCTATAGTCAAAAGAGTGGAGAAATGAGGCTGGAGCTTCTTCTGGATAATTATGACAAGCTTGAAGCTGTTATGAAGGATTTAAAAGAAGCTGGCTTATTGGTAGAAATTCAGGATAGTAGCGCTCAGGATGACAAGTTAAGGGCGCGTATTAAAATTACAGGACAGTCGTAATGAAAGAATGGTTTAATCATCTTGAAAAGCGAGAGCAATATATACTGGTTGCCGGTGTGATTGCTGTGGTTTTTTATCTTGTTTATGGTGTTTTATACACTGGCCTGGCCAATGAGCGTGATCAATATATTAAACGTAATGCGGCAGATACTAAAACGCTTGGATGGATGAACGAGACAGTACAGTCAATTAGACGCTTGAGAGGTTCTGGTGGGGGAGGTAGTGCCGGTTTATCGAATAAGTCTTTATCCCAGTTATCAGAAATGGGGGCCAAACGCTCAGATGTTCGTATAGGCCGATTTCAACCAAAAGGTGAGTTAGAAGCCCAGGTCTGGTTTGATGATGTAGAATTCGATAAATTGATTGATTATGTGGCGCGTCTTGAGCTTGATTATCAGCTTTCTATAGAAGATCTTTCTGTTAATGCATCAAATACCCCGGGAATAGTTAACGCAAGGCTTAAGTTCTCCAAGTAATATTATGACAAAAAAAACAATCAGTATTTATATTATATCGGCTATTTTCATTTTTAGTGGATTTGTTATTGCCCGGGCACCTGCCGATTTTGTATTAGCTCATGTTGCTAAAAGCACAAAACGGATTACACCTTATCAAGTGACGGGAACGGTATGGAATGGTTCCGCGGCTGATATGGCGGTTCACCATGCTGGTTCAGTGATACCACTGGGGCCCACTGAATGGGAAGTCTCTTTTTTACCCCTGTTGTTAGGTAAACTGGACGTGAAACTTAAGGCAATAAAAAGTGACCAAAAAATTATTGGTGAATTCAAATTAGGCTCAGGCCCTTACCTGAAAGCATGTAATGTTGAAATTGTTTTTGATGCTGCAATGATTAAACAGTTTGACGCTGTTCCTGGAGAGATTCAAGGTAATGTAGAGTTGTCACTTGTGAAGCTGGTTTTTGATGGTAATACAATAGAAGAGCTTGATGGTACAGCAGTGATTAAAGATAGTGTATACACGTTAGGGTCTCCTGTTGAGTTAGGCTCTTATGCCGCAAAATTGTCAGTTAAAGATAATATCGTTAAGGCTGATCTGAGTGATATTGATGCCAGTGTGGTTGTTAGTGGTGTAGCCAGTGTTTCTCCCGAAACGAAAAAGTATAATGCGAATGTAAACTTGAATCCCAAACCTGATGCGAATCCAATGATACAACAGACACTGCAAGCCTTTACCAAGAAAAAACCGGATGGCAGTTTTCAGTTTGTTCTTTAATGCAATGACTATTATTTAACACCTTTCCTAATGAGTGCTGCGTGATATGTACGCGCAAATATTTACCATAATATCGCCAATCATATTTATAGCCTTGTTAGGCTATATCTGGGCGCATCTGGACCTTCGTTACGATAGCAAGTTTGTTACCAAAATCGTTATGGATGTTGGTACCCCGTGCCTGATTCTCTCAACCATGTTGAATTCCAGGCTTGATACTGATCAGGTGGTGTTAATGAGCCTGATTACTATTAGTGGATTATTAGTATTGTTTTTTACTAATATGCTATTAATAAAAATTGCCGGGCTTTCTTTTAGAACCTATCTAACACCACTCAGCTTTGCCAATACAGGTAATATGGGGGTGCCTATCTGTTTGTTTGCCTTTGGGGATCAAGGGCTTGCCCTGGCGCTGATTGTTTTTATGGTAACCAGTATGATTCATTTTTCTTTGGGAATATCTCTGGTAGGTGGTGAGCACCCTTTGAAAACGCTGTTTACGTCACCTGTATTCTACGCGGCTTGTTTGTCATTCTTTTTTGTATTTACGGATTTTCAACTTCCGAAAAGTATTTTTAATACCATAGATTTATTAGGGGGCATTGCAATTCCCTTGATGATTTTTGCGCTAGGGGTGTCTTTGCATAACCTTTATGCAAAATCATTTTATCGTAGCCTGTTTTTTGGTGTAATGAGACTGGCTATTGGCTTCTCGACCGGGCTGTTGTTATGCTGGATATTTGATCTTGAAGGGATTCTTCGAGGCGTTGTATTGATACAGTCAGCTATGCCTTCGGCAGTTTTTAACTATCTGCTGGCGGCAAAGTATAATCGTGAGCCAGAAGAAGTGGCTGGTGTAGTTGTCTTTTCAACGCTACTATCATTTGTGACCTTGCCTTTCCTGTTATGGTACATTTTGTGATTAATGTGTGGGGAAATTGTAGGGGAAGTTTATGTTGAAAGCAGTCATCCTTGATTATCAAAGTTTTGCCCCCGGGGATTTGAATCTTCAGAAGTTATGGGGTTTACCTATAGATTGGGCGGTGCATGATTATACTCTTGCCTCAGAAACAGCTTCCCGTATTGCTGATCAGCAAATTATTCTTACCAATAAGGTTGTCGTTGATGAAACCTTGTTGCGGAATAACCCGCAACTCAAACTGATTATTATTATGGCTACAGGTACTAATAATGTTGATTTAAGAGCTGCTGCTGAGCTGGAGATACCTGTTTGTCATATTGTTGATTACTCAACAGAGTCTGTTGCTCAGCATACATTTGCCTGTATGTTGGCTTTGCAGTCACGCATAATTGAATACGACAAGGCTGTAAAAGAAGGCAAGTGGTGTAATAGTCGTTTTTTTGGAATGCTGGATTATCCGGTTAGTGAGATTGCTGGTAAAACATTGGGTATTATTGGTTATGGTGCCATAGGTCAACGTGTAGAACAGGTTGCGAAAGCATTTGGAATGAATATTCTTGTTGCCGAGAGTCTACATAAAAATAATACCGATGGGCGGGTTAGTCTTTCAGAATTATATAGCCAGTCTGATATTATCTCCGTACATTGCCCTTTGTCTTCTTATTCTGAAAATCTGATTGATGCTGAAGCATTTGCACAAATGAAAGTTGATACTATATTACTTAATATGGCGCGTGGCGGTATTGTTGATGAGAAAGCCTTGGCTCAAGCGTTAAAAAGTGGTTTGATCCGAGCTGCGGCGACTGACGTACTAACACAGGAGCCACCGATGGATTCTCATATATTGCTGGATGACACTATCCCCAACCTGATTATTACGCCACACTCTGCGTGGTCCAGCCGAGAAGCAAGACAAGAAATGCTTGACCAGGCAGTAAATATTTTGCAAGATTTTATGCGTGGTAAATTAATTAATCAGGTAACACTCTAGGTAAAGGTGCTTTAGGTAAATAATATGATCCCGGAAGATAATTCTGATGAGGTAGTAGAAAAACAAATGATTGAATTGCAAACCAAGCTGGCATTTCAGGAAGATACTGTTCAGGCTTTAAATGATATCGTATCAGAACAGCAGCAAGATATTCTGGCTTTGAAATCACAAGTGAATTTATTATTGGAAGAGTTGAAGAGTGTTTTAATAAACCTTGAGTCTGGGGGTATCAGCACGCACTCCGAAACGCCGCCGCACTATTGAGCATTTTTTTAAAAAGAAAATTATAGACAATAAAAAAGCAGCTTTCGCTGCTTTTTTTATAAAAGATGATTTTGTATTAATTAAGAAAGAATTTCTATGTCATCTGCCTGTAAGCCTTTGTCACTATCAATAACCGAGAACTCAACAGCTTGGCCATCAAATAGACGACGACGGCCTTCTCCTCGAATAGAGCGATAGTGTACAAAAATATCTTCACCATTTTCACGAGTAATAAAGCCAAAACCTTTGCTTACATTAAACCATTTAACGGTGCCTTCTTCACGGTCGCCAGTAACTGAAGCGGCAGAAGAAGATGATGATGAAGATGAACCAGATGCTACAGAAGATGCTGCTTTAGTAATGCGACCGGGAAGCCCGCTAAGAAGTGCTGTTATGACTGTCGCTAATACAAAGCTAAGTGTAGTGGTAAGATCAAGAACATACATTTTGGATCCCGTTGAACCAAAATAGAAACCACTGACAACAACGCCTATTACTACGGCGATAACGATACGAATAAAAACATTTTGCATGATAAAAAAACCTATAAAGTTGATATAAAAGTAAAAGACACCGTTTAAGTTGTGCCCGAACAGTGAATTATTGTGAAATTCCCTGAATAAGCAAGCACTTAAGTGACTTTAGAGAGGTAAAACAGGTAAATACCAGAATTAGTTTCCAAAAAACACATATGTGCAGCAAATGGCAGCGAATATACCGGCAAAATCTGCAATCAGGCCACAAGCAACCGCATGCCGACCATAGCGAATGCCAACGCTGCCAAAATAGACTGCAAGTACATAAAAGGTGGTTTCAGTTGACCCCTGCATTACTGAGGTCATTCTGCCAGTCAAACTGTCTACACCGTAGGTTTCAAAACTCTCCAGCATTAATGCACGTGATCCGCTACCACTGAAAGGTTTCATTAAACCGGTGGGCAGGCTGGCAACAAAATCGGTGGGTAAGCCAGCTGTAGCAGCTAAAAAAGCGATTGATTGAATAATGAGGTCCAGTACGCCACTAGCCCGCAAGGCAGCAATAGCGACTAACATGGCGACAAGGTAAGGGATGATGGTAATAGCCGTACCAAAGCCTTCTTTGGCGCCTTCTACAAATAACTCATACACCTCGAGTTTTTTCCAGGCCGCATACGATATAACGCCAACGATAAAGCTTAATAGAATAATATTGGCGGTAAGGCTCGAATAGGCAGATAAATCAGCAGCATCCAGAGAGGCAATACTGAATAACATGATAGCCATAAAAAAGGCAAAGCCGAGCAGGTAAGCAAGAATGACTGGCTGGTACAATTTAATTTTTTGTACATAGGATACGGCGAATAATCCCGCTATTGTTGAGCAGCTTGTAGCAATAAGAATAGGTAGAAATATATCTGTTGCCGATGCTGCACCAGCTTGTGCACGATACATAAAGATAGTGACAGGTAGCAGGGTAACAGATGAAGTATTGAGCACCAGAAACAGAATCTGCGCATTGCTTGCTGTCATGGGATTTATATTCAGGGTTTGCAGTGATTGCATAGCCTTGATACCCAGCGGTGTTGCAGCGTTATCAAGCCCTAACATATTAGCGGCAAGATTCATGGTGATAGCAGATTGAGCAGGGTGATCTTTCGGTACATCAGGCATTAAGCGGCTAAGCAGGGGTGATAAAGCCTTGCTGAGAAGATTGATCAATTTTGAGTGCTCGGCAATTCTGAAAATACCCAGCCATAGGCACATGATACCAATTAACCCAAGGGCTATATTGAC